>CAZOYJ010000094.1:0-9824 GCA_964583905.1 uncultured Roseivirgaceae bacterium | reverse complement strand
GAAAGACCGAAACCACCCAGCATCAGCACGGCATTGTCGGGGATGTCTTTCACCGCTTCATCGGCATCGGCAACTAGTTTGTTTAGCATGGCAGATAGTATTTGCGCCAAATCTCAAAATTCAGGCAGCAATTCACAAATAATTTTTCAGCAGTTTCAATGCATCTTTTTTGTCTTGCTGAAGTTGCCATTTCAGGTCTTCAAGATCGTTAAATTTTGCATCGCTGCGGATCTTGTGCAAAAATTTAATGGTAAGCGATTCGCCATAGATTTCTTTATCGAAATCGAAGATGTTCACTTCAATGGATTTGGTTCCACCCCCAATGGTGGGCCGGTAGCCAATGTAAAGCATTCCTTTGTGATGTTGATTCTCATGCCATACCGTTACAGCATAGATGCCATCAGCGGGTAACAATTTGTAATGGGTATCAATGTCGATGTTGGCGGTAGGAAACCCGATGAGCCGCCCTAACCGATCGCCTTTAACCACTCTGCCGGTAATGGAGTACGGCCGACCCAATAAGTGGGTGGCCGCTGTAACATCACCTTCGTCAATAGCCTTTCGGATTTTTGTTGAACTTACGGCAACATGGTCTACATCCTGCTGCGGTATTTCCTCCACATCAAACCCGTATTTGGGCCCGTTTATTTTTAATTCCTCAAAACTTCCTTCGCGATTATGCCCAAACCGATGATCGTACCCAATCACCAGCTTTTTTGTGCCGATAATGTTTACCAGGATTTTGGTGATAAAATCAAGTGAAGAGAACGAAGAGAATTCTTTTGTAAACGGTATGCGCACCAGGTGGGCAATACCTTGTTCTTTCAGTAATTCGGCTTTCTCTTCAAACGTATTCAGAAGTTTTAAGCTATTATCTTCCGGGTACAACACAAAACGAGGGTGCGGCCAAAAGGTAATAACCACCGATTCGCCATTATTTTTATGGGCCACTTCATTTAAACGGGAGAGAATTTTCTGATGCCCCACATGTACGCCATCGAACGTGCCGCTGGTAACCACGGCATACTTCAGCTTGGTAAAATCATCCAGGTCATAATAGATTTTCATGGCGCAACAGCATCAATCGTAACACTATCCTCAAGTTTATACGGCCCGATTCGGGTTCGGCAAAGTTGTGAAAGATACGCTCCAACACCAAGCGCATGACCCACATCACGAACCAGGCTGCGGATGTAGGTTCCCTTCGAACAAACCACCCGAAATGTTACTTCGGGCAGGTTTATACCGGTAATTTCAAATACCGATACTTCTACTTCCCGGGGCTTAAGTTCCAGATCTTTTCCCTTGCGGGCAGCCGTATAGGCTCGTTTGCCACCGATTTTAATCGCGGAATGCATCGGTGGAATTTGTTGGATTTTTCCGGTTAGTTGGCGGAAGGCTTCTTGTATAGCATCTGGTTGAAGGTGGCTGATGTCCTTTCTTTCCGATACTTCCGTTTCCAGGTCATGGGATGGCGTGGTTTGGCCGAGTACCAGGGTTCCGGTGTATTCTTTCTCCAGGCCCATGAATTCTTCAATACGTTTGGTCATTTGACCGGTGCAGATAATCAGTAAACCGGTGGCTAAGGGATCAAGGGTGCCGGCATGGCCGATCTTTTTAATTTTCAACACATAGCGCAACTTGTTCACCACATCAAAGGAAGTCCATTGATAGGGCTTGTTAATCAGGAGTACGCGTGCTTCAACTTCAGGTTCCATTAAACAATGGCCAGGTCAACGCCAAGGTAATACAGGGTAAGGAGGATCAATCCAACAATAATCCGGTAGTATCCGAAAAGTTTAAATCCGTGTTTGGTTAAAAACGTAATGAACGACTTAATGGCAATCATGGCTACGATAAAGGCAACCACATTGCCAATAACCAGCAGGTTTATTTCCTGTGTCGTAAAGGCGAGTCCGGATGTATAGAATGAAAACAATTTGTAGGCCGTAGCGGCAAACATGGTTGGAACCGCCAGAAAGAACGAAAATTCAGCGGCCGTTTTCTTGTTTAGTTTTTGTGTAAGCCCACCAATAATGGTGGCCGCAGAACGCGATACACCGGGAATCATGGCCATGCATTGAAACAATCCGATTTTAAGGGCTACGGGGTAAGTAATGCGTTGATCCGGGTTTTTTTCATTAGATTCAAACAGCTTGTCAATAAATAAAAATATAATTCCACCGAAAATCAGCATAAAGCCAACCACATCGATCCGTTCCAGCAGTGCATCAATGTAATCATTTGCTAAGAAGCCGATTACAGCAGCCGGTAAAAAGGCATAGGCAAGCTTATAATAAAAGTTAATGGATTGAAAAAATCTTTTCCAGTACAGCACAACCACCGAGAGGATGGCTCCCAACTGGATGGCTACGGTGAACACCTTGGTAAACGGTTGCGATGCAATACCTAAAAGGGATGAACCAATCATGATGTGGCCGGTAGAAGATACGGGAAGAAATTCGGTAAGCCCCTCAATAATGGCCAATACAATGGATTCAATAACAGACATGATTCCTTTCTTTACCGTTTATTTCTTTTGCTCCGGGCGGTAAAGAATGGCAAAGAGTTCGATAATAAAACCGGCCATGACAATAAGCGGCCCCAGGGTAAGCCCTAAAAATCCGAAGCCATAGTCTTCCCGATCAAGCGACATAATCGTAAAGCCGATGATCAGTGTGATCAAACCGGCAATCATAAACTGGTAGTTCTTTTTGGTAAACGGAAGTTTGCTTTCCATAATGTATCAGTAGAGTTCGTCAAGTGACATCGTTAAGTATCTGCGCATGGAAACGTAGGTGCTGGTTGAAGCTACCAACATTCCCAGGAGTAAAAGTAAGCCCATTAAGAGTGACATGTTTTGGGTATTGATGAGCAGGGATAATTCTTCAATTTCTTTTTGGGCAAACGTTACAAGTCCCCAAAGCCCAACCGAAGCCAGTACCCCGGCCAATAAACCGTAGGTTAGCGAACGCATCAGGAACGGCCGTTGGATGAACCACCGGTTGGCACCAACAAGTTGCATGCTTCGGATTAAAAAGCGTTGTGAAAATAAGGCAAGCCGGATGGTGTTGTTGATCAGCAGCACCACGGTGAGGAGGAGTATGGAGGAAATACCCAGCAGCACCAATCCAATTCGGGTAACATTCCGGTTGATTGATTCAATCAGGTCTGCTACATAAAAAACCTGGAACACACCGTTCATCTTTTCAAGTTCAACTTTGACTTTTGCCATTTCATCGGAACCGTGAAAGGCCGGGTCGATTGTAACGAGGAGCGCATCGTGCAATGGATTTTCTCCCAGAAATTTGTTAAAATCCTCACCGGTTTCGGCAATGAATTTTTCAGCTGCATCATCACGGGAAACGAATTGAATGGCTTCATCTTTATGCACAAACGGTAAAGACTCAATGCTTTTCTCTACTTGCAGCCGTTGGGTTTCCGTTAACCCGTTTTTCAGGTAAACCTGTACGCGGATGTTTTCCCGGACAATGCGTTCAAGTTCCTGGGAGAAGAGAATGAGCATTCCAAAAAGCCCGGAAACAAAAAGCGCCAGGGTAATGCTGGCGATAACGCCCACATAGGGATAGCTGCCCAATTTCTTCCTAACAAACACTTTTTGCATAAGCGTCAAATTTAGGAAATTAAAAAGCCTCCGGAAATTTCCGGAGGCTTTTTATAAGCTTGTTAGTCTTGAAGGGTTCTGAACTCCCTCAACCTCTTAAGAAGTTGCCCGTCTTTTACCGGAACCAGCGGGGTGGGGGTGTTGGATAATGCATCCAGTAAGTAATAACTTGATTTGTAGTTCAAGAAATAAATATGTTCATCTGCCGTAATGAACTCAAGTATTTGATATTGATTAGGCTCAAAGGTTCCATACAATACCAGTTTTTTATTTTTAAATGCATAATGGAAATTGAAAGCATCGTTTCCAGCAGTTGTTAGCACCTCGGTACTGGAGGTTACAAAGGTTTTCGACACCACCTTAACGAGGTCTCTTTCACGTTGAGCCGTTGCATCCAGTTTTTCCCTGACAGTTGCCGGAGTTTTTGGTGCCTGAGTTGTAGATTCGGACACTATTCGCTCTGGTTCCGGTTCCGACTTCGAATCGCGTTCAACTTGTTGTGGAGTTTCTGTAAGGGGTTGATCATTTTGTTCGGGTTGTGTTTGTTCGGATAACGGAACTTCTTCAACCGGTTCATCAACCAGGTAAAAATATAATCCGGTTCCTACTACACCTACTGTAAGTAAAACAAGGACTACCTTCGTTAAGACAGCCGATTGGCTGACCTGTACAGAAGCTACCGGGATATTGTTGAGCATTGCTTTTAATTCGGCAGCGCGTTTATTCCGTACACCTTCAACCAGGTTTTGTTGGAATTCAAACTCCTGCCTGAGGTTTGGGTCGGCTTCGAGTTTTTGCTCGAAGGCTTGCTTGTCGGTACCCTCCAATCGATTGGAGAGGTAATCATCAAGCAGTTCTAAATCTTTTTCTGTGGCCATGGGTTAATCTAAAAAATCGCGTTCCGAATACAATGATCTTACTAGTTCATCTAATTTCTTTTTGCACTTATATTTCTTGGTCTTTGTGGTGTCGGTATTGGCAAATCCTAATTTATCTGCGATATCCTGCATGGACATTTCTTCGAAGTAGTAGTACATCAGAATTTTCCTGCAGGTATCGTCAAGTTTATCCAAACATTCTCCAATAATCCGGTTTCGTTCCTCCACATCGGTATCAACAATTACCGCCACATCTTTCTGTTCACTGGAAAGTCGTTTCTTACGATCCAATTCCTTTCTCCACAAATTCTGACAGATGCTGTACACGTATGTACTCATCTTTGCGGTCATCACCAGTTTGCCCGATGTGGCCTTCTGCCAAAAAACAACCAAGGCATCCTGGTAGATATCGCGAGCTTCTTCTTCGGTACCACTGTTGTTAATGACCATTTTGGTCATCATCCGGTAGTATTTTTTATACAGGTATTCAAGGGCTTTTTCATCGCCCTTGCAGATACGCTCAAAAAGTTCTTTTTCTTCCGATAAACTCGTTCTGTATACCATTTGCACCGTTTCTGGTAACCTTTTCAAAGGGTTACAATGTAGTATATTATCGTTAAAATGTTAATTCCGGGGTTATAATACCCTTTTCCACGTTTGGGTTCTCCAAAACGGTCCCCAATATCCCCTTACTTTAAGTTCAGCTCCCTCAAGCCACACCTTGCATTTATAAATTTTTCCGCTTTCCGGATCCAGAATATTCCCACCGGATAGCTCGACCTTGTTGCCCCGCATGTCTTTCAGTATTTCCATTCCAATGATCTTTTTATTGTGCCGCGGATCATCCGCAGGACATTTGTCACACACCGGGTCGTCATCCATTCTGGATTTGGGGAAGATTTTGACTATTTTACCATACACCAGCCCGTTGTGCTCAAAGATTTCAACAATTGATTTGACTTCATGGGTAGCATCATCAATCGTTTGCCAGCTACCCAAAACCGTATTTTCCTGAGCGGTCACTTGAAATTGAATCAGTAGAAGGAGTATGGGTAAGAGTTTGATCATGACTTATTCATCCAAATAAAACATCCAAAATAAAAAAAGCCCTGAATATTCAGGGCTTAATTCGAGCTAATCTTAAAAATAATTAATCAACCGCTGCTTCGCCTGTTGTATCCTGTACCTCGCTGCTTACAACTTCCACCTGTGGAAGTTCAGGAGCGAGTGTAGCAACACCTTCAGTAGCAGGAGCCAATAATGGGGCAATTACCAGGGCAACAACTGACATTAATTTCAATAAGATGTTCAGGGACGGACCGGAGGTATCTTTAAACGGATCGCCTACCGTATCGCCAACAACGGCAGCTTTGTGCGGGTCTGATTTTTTGTAGAACATTTGCCCGTTGATTTCAACGCCTTCTTCAAAGCTTTTCTTGGCATTGTCCCAAGCGCCACCGGCATTGGATTGGAAGATGGCCATGAGCACCCCGGAAACGGTTACACCGGCCAACATCCCGCCAAGGGCCTCAACGCCAAAACCGGGTAAGAATGCAATGAGCACCGGAGCAATGACTGCCATTAAGCCCGGTAATACCATTTGACGAATTGCAGCCTCGGTAGAAATTTCAACGCATTTGCCATACTCTGCTTTACCATCTGCTTCGTTGAATGTATTTTGATCTTCTACCGACCACTCTTCTTTTGTTTTATCGCCATTGCGTTTCATAACCTCCAACGCTGCCTTAAGTGCAGGTATGGTGGTAAACTGACGTCTTACTTCTTCAATCATGGACATGGCCGCACGGCCTACCGCGCCCATTGCCAATGCCGAGAATACAAAGGGTAGCATGGCACCAATGAACAACCCGGCCATCACATTGGCTTTGGAAACATCGATGGAACCCAATTTTGCTGTCGTCATGAAGGCTCCAAATAAAGCCAGTGCTGTAAGGGCCGCAGAAGCAATGGCAAAACCTTTACCAATAGCTGCTGTTGTATTGCCTACAGCATCTAACTTATCGGTGCGTGTGCGTACTTCTTTTGGAAGTTCTGCCATTTCGGCAATACCTCCGGCATTATCCGAGATGGGTCCGTACGCATCCACAGCTAATTGAATGCCCAGGTTTGAAAGCATCCCAACGGCTGCGATGGCAATGCCGTATAATCCGCCAAAGTAAAATGCACCGATTATGGAAAGGGCAATGATGATGATCGGGATGGCGGTAGACATCATGCCCACGCCTAAACCCGCAATGATGTTGGTTGCGGCACCGGTTGATGACTGACGAACAATCGACAGTACAGGCTTTTTACCCATACCGGTATAATATTCTGTAATGAGTCCGACCAACAGCCCGGCTATCAAACCGATAACGGTTGCCCAGAACACCCCCATGGCAGTCATGGTGCGAACTACGTTGTTGCCATTTTCATCGGTATACAACGGATCGGTGAATGACCACTGAGCCGGCAACATATACGTGATGATAAAGTAAGAGGCCAGGATCATGAAACCGGACGAGACAAATTCACCCATGTTTAACGCTCTTTGCGGATCGCCACCTTCTTTTACGCGTACGAAAAATGTTCCGATAAACGACATCACAATCCCAACACCGGCCAATACCAGGGGAAGTAAAACCGCAGAAAGACCATTGAAGTTATCGACAAACCCAGGCACCATGAAGGCAGCGCCCAATACCATGGTGCCCACGATGGATCCCACATACGATTCAAAAAGGTCGGCACCCATACCGGCTACGTCACCTACGTTGTCGCCCACGTTATCTGCAATGGTTGCAGGGTTTAACGGGTGATCTTCCGGAATACCAGCCTCTACTTTGCCTACCAGGTCAGCGCCCACATCGGCTGCTTTGGTATAAATGCCGCCACCTACACGGGCGAAGAGTGCAATGGATGAAGCGCCAAATGAAAAGCCGGTTATAATGGTGATTACCTGCGTAAGATTTGCCTGGGTATCTATTCCAAAAATATTGGAATAGATGATGAACAAGGTGCTTAGCCCGAGAATCCCCAAACCTACAACACCCATACCCATAACCGATCCTCCTGCAAAGGCTACTTCAAGTGCCCTGCCTAAACTGGTACGAGCCGCATGGGTGGTACGCACATTGGCTTTGGTGGCAACACGCATACCGATAAATCCGGCAAGCCCTGAACAAAAGGCACCCAAAATAAAGGACACAGCAACCAGTGGCGAAGATGTTTCGGCACTAGCGGTTACACCTAACAGGATAGCTACACATAAAACAAAAACAGAAAGGACCTTGTATTCAGCTTTAAGAAAGGCCATAGCACCTTCAGCGATGTGCCCGGCAATTTTTTTCATTTTGTCGGTACCGGCATCCTGCTTGTTTACCCAGGCGCTTTTCCAGATAACGAAAAGGATTCCGAGTACACCAAATACCGGAAGAAAATAGATCAAATTTTCCATGTTTACAGTTAAAGTTTTATTCGTTCAGTTCGTAGTTAATTGCGTGCTTTCAAATGACCGACTCAGGTTTTGATTTAGCCTTGCGGGCCCTCAGCCTTAAAAAACTGCGCAAAGATAGAATAACTGCCAAAACCTGCAAAAACAGAAAGAATTGAAAGAATTTTATGGTTTATCTGAAACGTTTGTGGGTAAAAACATCTGTTTAAGCGCAGTCCACAGTATTTTCTTCTTTGCCTCATCCAAATCGCTCAGTGTATCGGCAACCAGTACGTTGGTTTCATTGTGCCGGAAGGTTACATAGGGTGCTGTAACTTGTTTCACTGAAGTACCGAAACTCAGAACAGCGGAAGGTAAAAAAACGGATAGCTCCTCAAGATCAAGGCTTGGTTTGGTAATTATTTTTACGCTATCCAGCGTAATGTTAACGGCCTGTAAAATCCTGGTGAGCAGAACAATGTTCTCCTGTCTTAATTGCGTCCAAGGCTCGGGAATAAGGACAATGACCTGAGGTTTAATTTTGTAGAGTTCTTCGGTAAAAGTCTGTTCAAGAATTTCGCTGTTCAAACTCATTCTTCAATGTTAAAAATGGATTTCAGTTCGTGCGCATCGTGCGGCTTCATCCGGCCGGCAAGAATGAGCCGGAGTTGGCGTCTGCGCATGGCGCCAGCGTAGTACTCTTTATCTTCCTCCGTTTCGGGTTCGATTTCCGGAACATCGATCGGGCGACCGCTTTGATCAACGGCTACAAAGGTGAGGTAGGCGCTATTGCTTTCAATTTTTTTTCCGGATGGAATATCCTCGGCTTCCACATCAATGCGTACTTCCATTGACGAATTAAAGGCTCGTGTAACCCGCGCTTTTAAGGTTACAACATGCCCCAGCAGTATTGGATGTTTGAAGGAGATGTTATCCACAGAGGCGGTTACAACAATCCGGTTGGAGTGTTTTTGTGCAGCAATGGCGGAAACAATATCCATCCAATGCATCAGCCGGCCACCCATCAGGTTATTAAGCGTGTTGGTATCGTTGGGTAATACCAGTTCGGTCATACTGACAAATGAATCGCTAGGCTTTTTTTTCTTTTTAGACATACCAGAGGGTTAACCGTTAATTACCCCAACCTTGTTGGCCGAGTAAGGGCACAAAGCTAAAATAATCGAACGCTTCTTTTAAGAGCTTACCGTTCTTTTTGCAGATGCGGACCATCTTTTGTTTTTCGCGATCGCCAACGGGAATGATCAGTATTCCGCCTTCTGCCAGTTGTTCAATCAGTGCATCCGGAATTACGGGCGCTCCGGCTGTTACGATAATTTTGTCGAAGGGCGCTTTGGCCGGAATTCCTTTTGATCCATCACCCAGGTAGAAATAGGGCTTGTATCCGAGTTTGGGAAGAAACGCTTTTGTCCTTTCGTACAGCGTTTTATTGTATTCGATGGTGAATACCTTGGCGCCCAGTTCAAGCAGGATGCACGCCTGGTAGCCCGAGCCGGTCCCGATCTCCAATACTTTGTCACCCGATTTTATCTCCAGCTTTTCGGTTTGAAAGGCAACGGTATACGGCTGAGAGATAGTTTGTCCTTCGCCAATGGGAAATGCTTTATCCTGATAGGCATGCTCCAGTAGGGCATTTTCGAAGAAAACATGCCTGGGAACTTTGCCGATGGCAGCCAAAACCCGCTCGTCCGAAATGCCCTTTGTCCGGAGTATTTTAACCATCTTATTCCGTAGGCCTCGTTGCTTGTAATTATCTTCGAACATGTCGTTTTCGCGCAAAAAAGGGCATTTTTTGGTCTGAAACAAAGTTTCTGGAATTCTTTAGGAAAATTGAAACCAAGGCGCGTACTTTAGGGTTCTCTCATGCACA
>CAZOYJ010000093.1:875-13057 GCA_964583905.1 uncultured Roseivirgaceae bacterium | reverse complement strand
TCCAGAAAGGCCGCAAGGTTTACGTTACCAATTGTGCTTCGTGTCACATGCCCGAGGGGCAAGGCAGCATCGGGCCAAACCTGGTGGATGACTACTGGATTCATGGTGGCAGCGTAAAAGACGTCTATACCATTATCCGGGATGGCGTACAGGAAAAGGGAATGATTCCCTGGGGGCCGGTGCTCTCGGCCGAACAAATCCGGGATGTTACCTTTTATATCAAGAGTATTCAGGGAACAACCCCGCCCAATCCAAAAGCTCCGCAAGGTGAATTATACAAAGAGGAGGTAACGGTAAAGCAGGATAGCGTGCAAGCTGCCTTATACTAGTACAGGATCAAAAAATTGTTGCACCTATTTCCTGATCGCGGAATCTTAAGCCTGGAGTTATTATTTGAAATGTATAGTGTGAATGTGTGAACGCCACTGAAAACTTTTACCAATACGATGAAGAATTCCGCAACACCATGGGTACGGTTGATGAGCAGGGTAAGCGCATTTGGGTTTATCCGAAAAAGCCGGCCGGAAGATTTCATCGCGCCAGGATTGTCGTTACCGTTGTTCTGCTAACGATTTTTTTTGTTGGCCCTTTTATTAAAATTGGCGGACAACCCCTGTTGCTGCTGAATGTTTTTGAACGCAGGTTTGTGGTATTCGGCCAGGCTTTCTGGCCTCAGGATTTCTTCCTGCTGGCGCTTACACTGATCACCCTGTTTGTTTTCATTATCCTCTTCACCGTTGTTTTTGGACGTGTGTGGTGTGGCTGGGCCTGTCCGCAAACCCTGTTTATGGAAATGGTGTTTCGGAAAATCGAATATTGGATGGAAGGCGATGCCAACGAGCAAAGAAAACTCAATCAGGCCCCGTGGTCGGGTGAAAAGGTTTTTAAAAAAGCATCCAAGCAACTCATTTTCGTCACCATTTCCGTGATCATTTCACATACCGCTATGGCTTACCTGATCGGCATTGAACAGGTTCAGGAGATTATCTCGAAACCGCCCACGGAGAATATGGCCGGCTTCATTGGCTTGGTTGCGTTTACCGGGATTTTTTATGGTGTGTTTGCCTGGTTCCGCGAACAGGCTTGCATAGCTGTGTGCCCTTACGGGCGATTACAGGGGGTGTTGTTGGGAAAAGATTCCATCGTTGTGGCTTACGACTGGCTGCGGGGCGAGCCAAGGGGAAAGTTGAAGAAGAATGTGGTGGATGAAACTAAGGGCGATTGCATCGACTGTAAATTGTGCGTGCACGTTTGTCCAACCGGTATTGATATCCGCAACGGAACGCAACTGGAGTGTGTGAACTGTACGGCCTGCATTGATGCGTGCGATGATGTAATGGTAAAAATCGGCAAGCCGGAAGGATTGATACGCTATGCTTCCTTTACATCGATCAGCGAAGGAGTACAGAAATTGATTCAACCGCGGGTAATCGGGTATAGTTTTGTGTTGTTGGCCCTGGTTACGTTTCTTTCGTTTATGGTGGCCACCCGCTCGGATATTGAAACCACTATGTTGAAAGTGCCGGGAACGTTGTATCAGCGGGGTGAGGATGGGACCATTTCAAATCTCTATAATGTAGAATTTGTAAACAAAACCTTTGAAGACATTGCACTGGAATTGAAAATCGAATCACCCCAGGATGCCGTGTTAAGCAGGGTAGGCGATCAGCAAGCTGTTGTTCCGGCCGGGGAAATGCTCAAAGGAGTGTACTTTGTAAAAATTCCAACCGACAAAATCCGGGAAGCGAAAACGGTATTACTGGTTGGTGTTTATAATGAAGGTAAACAGATTGAACGGGTAAAGGTTAAGTTTATAGGACCGGTTGTTAATAAAAGCAGGCAGTAGGCAATGGGCAATACGAAAGTGGCAGTAGCGAACATAGTGATGAATATTGCCTACTGGAGACTGCCTACTGCCCACTGGATAAGGAATGTAAAATCTTAAATTAGAATGACATGAACTGGGGAAAGGGCATTTTTATTTCATTTATTCTCTTCGCTGCTTTTCTGGCGGTGATGGTGACGATTATGGTGCGCCAGGATATAAGTCTTGTGTCGAAAACTTATTATGCCGAAGACCTGGCGTTCCAGCAGCAATATGAACGGAAGCAGAACACCGAGCAGTTGGCGTTAAAACCGGAGATTTCCATTGAGCAGCAACAAATTTTAAAAGTGTACTTTCCATCAGGGGATGCGGTAGAAGGGGGAGAAGTGAAATTATTCCGGCCATCCACTGATAAACTTGACCAGCATTTTAAGTTGAGTACTTCTTCCGATTCCATCCAACTGTTTCCCCTTAAACCTTTGGAGCGTGGGCCCTATCGTGTGAAGATGACATGGAAATCAGGCAACAAAGAATATTATCTTGAAAAACTGATTGTTATATAATTTCAAATCTGGAATCTGAAATCCTGAATGTTCATCACCGCCTTCATATTAGGATTCACCGGCAGCCTGCATTGTGTGGGCATGTGTGGTCCTATTGCCATGATGGTAAACGGGACCGGCCCCAGGCGTATACTGGTTAACCGACTGCTGTACAACACCGGGCGCATCGTTACGTATGTTTTAATGGGTGTTGTAGTTGGGATGCTTGGAAAAATTGTTCATTGGGGAGGTGTACAGGGCAAAGTTTCGGTGGGGGTGGGTGTGTTGATTATCCTGATGCTTTTCATTCCGAAAATACAATCGGTTTTTCTTCCCTCCCTTTCCGGATTTGTGTTGAATCTTAAGCACGCATTTGCCCGTCACCTGAAATCCAAAAAAACTTTTTCGGCTGCCCTTACGGGGATGTTGAATGGTTTTCTTCCCTGCGGATTGGTGTATGCCGCACTGGCCCTTGCTTTAATTCAAGCTACTCCCTTAGCGAGTGCAGGCGTTATGATTTGGTTTGGCCTGGGAACCATTCCTGCCATGTTAGCGGTGGCGTATTCGTGGCAGCGTATTCGTAAAATCATTCCCTGGTCGTTTCAACGGATTCAAACCGCTATGCTGGTGGCTGTGGCCGTACTCATGATCTGGCGTGGCCTTTCTGCAGAGATGCATTTATTTCACGATCATGGTCCGGAGGTGATTTGTACACCGTGATCGTAATGTTGTTCCGTAGATTTCGGAGATCAGCACGATCAGCGGGAAACGCTCAACTTACCTTTTGCATCAAATACTTCTTGGGTGTTATCCCGAATTTCTTCTTAAAAGCAGCAATAAAATGACTGGGATTGGTGTACCCGATTTGAAAGGCCACTTCATTCACTTTCAGTTTTCCGGTATCTAACAATACCCGCGCATGGTCGAGTTTGTGATCAAGCAGGTATCCAAATACAGTATTTCCATAAATCTCCTTAAAACCGGCTTTGAGTTGATGCTCATTTAATCCGGCTGATTTTGCCAAGGCTTTAATGCCGGGCGGTGTGTCGATATTCTTTAATAAATACTCTTTTGCATGTTTGATTTTGCGTACTGTTTCTTCGTCATTTAAAAACGGACAATTTTCGGTATCCGGTTTTTTCTCTGAAAAATAAAGACTCAGCACTTCATAAACTTTTCCATGATAATATAAGGTCTTGGCGCTTTCACTTAATTGAACATGAAACAACTGGTTAAGTACAACCAGCAAGGGCGAGGGTATATCCCGTTCATCATAAAATTTCCGGTTCACATTTTCCGCCTTAAGAAAAGGTAGTGGTTCATGCGTGAATAACTGGTGAAGATTTTCGAGCGATATAAACAGAAATACCATTCTCGACCCTGGCGCCAGTTTCAAGGTGAAGGGTGTGTCCGCTTCCGGGTTGTAAAAGAAGTAATTCTTATGACGCTGTATCTCCCGACTGTAAAACGGACCGAACTCGAATCGTGCACTTCCGTCAAGACAGAAATAGAACTGAATAATTTTCTTGTGCAGCAGTCCTGGCAGTATGAGTTCTTCCTGGGTATGGTTGCCCGCTGTGATCAGACGGATCTCACCGAGCTCAAACAGAAGATTTAATTGATCGGTATGGGTATTTTCTTTAATGAGTTTCAGCATACAATCAGGATAATAATGGTAAAACCAAAAGCCGGGCATTTCGTTGCATACTGCTGCTATGCATGGCGGACATCTCTAGTTCTTCCATACTGCGCATGACATTTGTCAGTGAATTCCCAAAAGTACGCTTTTGGCTATTATTTTCGATAATTTCCTTTTTTCATTGTTTTTGACGGTATTAATTTTCCTTTTAGGGGTATTTTATTAAAACCTTCACGCCCAAATTGCGTACTGATTTTTCATGGCAAACGCAGCTCCTTCCGGTCATATTAACTACTTTACCGTAATCGGTACCAACTTCACCAAGGCCGATACAAAAACCCGAAGTCGATTCGCTATCACTAGGTCGCAGGTCGAGCATGTTTACCAAAAGGCAGCAGAAACAGGTTTGAGCGACTTTTTAATACTATCCACGTGTAATCGTACGGAGTTTTACGGAGTAGGTTCCATTCAGGCGCTAAAATCATTGGTGGCCGAGCAATTGCAACTCTCGGAAATGGAATTAACCCGATATTTTTATCGCTATTCAGGTGAAAAGGCGGTTGAGCAATTTTTTCGTGTGGTATCCGGCCTGGATTCACAGATCATAGGCGATTACGAAATTGTTTGCCAGGTAAAAGCGGCTCTCGAAGATGGGCGCAGGTACAAGCTTGTGGGAACCCTAACCGACCGGGTTGCGAATTTTGCATTTCAGGCCTCCAAAAAAGTTAAAGCCCACACCAACCTGAGCAGCGGCAAGTACTCGGTGAGCTATGCGGCTGCTGAATTATTGTATGACGAACAAAGAACCCAGCCGATTGAAAATATCCTGCTGGTTGGCACAGGCGACTTCGGCTCTACGGTGGCCCGCAACTTGCGGCATTATTTTCCAAAGACTAAACTCACCCTCACCAATCGAACCCAGGAAAAAGCAACGATACTGGCAAGTCAGGTAAATGCTGCGGTTATACCCTTTGATACTTTTTTGAATCAATTGGAGGGTTTCGATGCGCTGATAACAACGGTCGGACTGGAACAGTACCTGATTCATCCCGAACACCTGAAAGGCGACCACAACAAAATCTTGCTCGATCTGAGTATCCCCCAGTCTGTAAATCCCGAAGCGAAAAACTTACCGGGGATAAAACTCTTTTCGGTAGATGAAGTTTCGGCTTTCCATAACGAGTTGATCAATCAACGAAAGCTTGAGATTCCACGAGCGGAAAGAATTGTAGATTTATTTATCGGAAGATTTATGGAATGGCACCAGGTTTACAGCCACCGCCACCTGATTCAAGACTATAAGGAAAAATTAAAAAACCTTATCACCGATGATCTGGCTGCCGACACGCGTGAAGCCCTGGTTTTAAATAAAAAAATTGAAAAGACTTTCTCCGGACTCATTCAACAGATTAAGATGCAAGGGTATGCCGGGTGCAGCATGATTGAGGCGGTTAATAAACTGGTTCCGGCTGCCCAATGAGTGCTTTCCGTACGTTTCGAATCGGCACCCGCGACAGTGCCCTGGCGCGCTATCAGGCCAGGGAAGTACAACAACGCTTTACGGACTCAGGCATTCCTACGGAAATTATTGAAATCACGTCAGATGGGGATGTGGATCTTGTAACGCCTTTATACGAAATGGGAATCCAGGGAATTTTTACGAAATCGCTCGACATCGCCCTTTTGCAAAACAGGATTGACCTTGCCGTTCACTCTACAAAAGACGTTCCGACCAAACAGGCAAAAGGTCTTACCTTATGTGCTGTATTGCAACGGGCCACGCCTTTTGATTGCCTGGTGTTACCTGACCAGTATAAGGGTTCCGATTTGCCAGAAACCGGAATTATCGGTACCAGCAGCTTGCGAAGAAAACTTCAATGGCTGAATAAATACCCGGATTATCAAATCGAAAATTTACGCGGAAACATCCAAACCCGTTTGAAAAAACTGGATGAATCGGGTTGGCAAGGCGCTATCTTTGCACAAGCCGCCCTTGAGCGCCTGGAAGTTTCATCACATCAATATGTAACATTGGATTGGATGCTTCCTTCACCGGCACAGGGTGCAATTGGTATCGTTTGCCGTGAAGCGGATGTGGAAGTGGTGGAGTTTTGCCGCTCCATTAATCACAGGGATACCGAAATATGCATTTCTGCCGAACGCGATTTTCTTGCTGCGCTTCATGGAGGATGTGCAGTGCCCATTGCAGCTTTTGCGCAGGTCCACGATGATAACCTTCACTTTCGTGGAAACATCATGAGCCTGGATGCCAATGTAAAAATTGAGGTAGAAAAGTTGTTTCCGCTTGCGCTAGCCGGTAAGGCCGGTCAGCTTGCGGCCGAAGAAATCCGTTCACGCGGTGCCGATCAGATCATCAAAACATTTCGCCCGGCATGAGTACAGGTATTCATATGGTTTCTACCCGCACGCTGAGCGATACGAGTGTTCATAAATTGACCGCTCAAGGCTGGCAGCTTACGGCTCACGATTTCATCCGTAAGCAGATGGTTATTCCCGAAAATCTTTCTGTACAGTCGCTTGCTGAAAATATCGTGATTACCAGTCAGGCGGGTGTAGAAGCCTTTCTGAAAATTCTTCATCAATACCATTTTAGTAAAGATGTATTCCATCTCTTTTGCACGGATCAAGCTACACTGAAGTCGGTAACCGAAGCCGGACTTCACATAAAAGCTTCCGCACCACATGCCGCTGCGCTGGCGGATAAAATTCTATCCGACAAGAATATTAAGTCGGTCACCCACATTTGCAGTAACCGCAGGCGCGATGAGTTATCCGAGAGATTGAAATCATCAGGCGTTAACGTGCGGGATGTGGTTGCTTATCAAACTGAATTTACACCTGTAAGAATTGAGTCAGGATACGATGCCATTCTATTTTTCAGTCCAAGTGCTGTTGATAGTTTTTTGTCGGTTAATTCCATGCATCCGGCAATTTGCTTCTGTATCGGACAAACTACTGCTCATCATGCCAAACAAAAGGGCTACCAACATACGTATATAGCTGCTACTCCTTCGGAGGATGCATTAGTACAGGAACTTATAAACCATTATGCTAAAACAACAGCACATGCTAAAGAATGATTTGTTATTAAAAGCCCTTCGACAGGAAGAAGTTTCACGCCCCCCAGTGTGGATGATGCGCCAGGCCGGACGTTACCTGCCGCAATACATGGAATTAAGAAGGAAGTACGACTTTTTTACCCGCGTGCAAACGCCTGCGCTGGCTTGTGAAATTACCTTGCAACCCATTGATATTGTAGGTACCGATGCAGCGATTATTTTCTCCGACATTCTTGTCATTCCGCAGGCCCTCGGCATGGAGGTCTTGATGGAAGAAGGAAAAGGGCCTTCACTACCAAAGACCATTCAATCCAAAAAAGATATCGATGCACTGCAGGTAGAAGCTGCGGCCGATCATTTGCAATATGTGTACGATGCGTTGAGCCTGACCAAGCGCGAACTCAACAACCGTGTGCCACTCATTGGTTTTGCGGGTGCTCCTTTTACGATTTTGTGTTACATGGTGGAGGGAAAAGGCAGCAAGGGTTTTGAAAAATCAAAAGCATTTTGTTTCACGCAGCCTGAATTGGCTGCGAGCTTATTGCAGAAAATAACGGATGCCACTATTCAGTATTTGATCCGGCAAGTGAAGGCCGGTGCAGATGTAATCCAGGTGTTCGATAGTTGGAGTGGCTTACTGAGCCCCGATGATTTTGATCGTTTTGCTGCGCCATATCTCTTACAGATTGCAGAAGCGGTGTCGGCACATGCTCCGGTAATTCTATTCCCGAAGGGAAGTAATTATGCGCTGCCTGCATTATCCAAAAGCAAAAGTGTTTCGGGCATTGGCATCGACTGGACAATTCGTCCTGAAGAAGCGCGCGAACGCACAGCGCATCGTGTTACACTCCAGGGAAATTTTGATCCCGGAAAGTTAATGTTAGCGCCACATGAGATTAAACAGGAAGTACATAAGATGATAAACGCTTTTGGGGTGAAAGGCTACATCGCCAACCTGGGTCATGGCATCACACCTAATATTCCGGTTGATCATGCCAAAGCGTTTGTTGATGCAGTGAAAGAGTATGAACCAGTATCCGTAATCTAATTTCAAGAAACTGAATATGTTAAGGCGAAACCGAATTTTGCGAAAGTCAGTATCCATAAGAGAACTTGTTCAGGAAACTGTTTTGTTGCCTACTGATTTTATTGTTCCGGTTTTTATCACTGAAGGTGAAAAGATCAAAGAAGGGATTGCTTCCATGCCCGACTATTACCGGTACTCACTCGATCAGGCCATGGATGAGTTAAAGTCCTGTTACGAATTGGGTTTACGCAGCACCCTATTGTTTGTGAAAGTGCCGGACGAATTGAAAGACAATACCGGCAAGGAAGCATTAAACGACAATGGCTTGATGCAACGCAGCGTACGTGCCATCAAAAAGGAAATACCCGATATGGTTGTGATGACCGATGTAGCGCTGGATCCGTATTCTTCTTTTGGTCATGATGGCATTGTCGAGGATCAGCAGATCGTAAATGATAAAACGGTGGAAGTGCTGGCGCAAATGAGTGTAAGTCACGCGAAAGCCGGTGCTGATTTCGTAGCGCCTAGCGATATGATGGATGGAAGAATCAAAGCCATTCGCGAAGCGCTGGAGATAGCCGGCCATCACCATACCGGTATCATGAGTTATGCGGCTAAGTATGCTTCGTGTTTTTACGGTCCCTTCAGAGATGCTTTGGATAGTGCACCCGGATTTGGCGATAAGAAAACCTACCAGATGAATCCGGCCAACCGACTTGAAGCCATAAAAGAAGTACTGATGGATGTGGAAGAAGGAGCAGACATCATCATGGTGAAGCCGGCACATGCTTACCTGGATATTATCAGAGAAGTAAAAAATCAGATTCATCTTCCGGTGAGCGCCTATCATGTGAGTGGTGAATATGCGATGATTAAAGCAGCTGCGAAAGCAGGATACCTGAATGAAGAACAAACTATGCTGGAAGTGTTGACCAGTATCAAGCGGGCAGGAGCAGATTTGATAGCGACTTATTTTGCGAAAGATGTAGTGCGGGTTTTGAGACGTGAGACGTAAAAGTGAGACGTGAGATGTGAAACGTGAAAAGATCAGCGTCCTCTCACGTCTGCCGTCTCACGTTTCACGTTTAAAATATTATCCACTAAAATCAAACAACCTATGTTCATTCAACTCAAACACAAATCGCTGGATGTCTATCAGGCTGCAAGGGAATTGGTTAAAGAGGCATATACTGTTTCTCTTTCATTGCCTGATGAAGAAAAATTCAATATGACGCAACAGATACGCAGAGCAGTGCTTTTTGTTAAATTAAATTTAGCGGAAGGTCAACCCGGAAGTCGGAGAGAGAACGGAAAAGATATTTTGAAATTGCAAGAGGTTCTGTAGTTGAAATTGATGCAGCACTGGAAACAGCCGTTGATTTGAATTATTTTACTGTTAATGAGCTTGAAAAAACAGGAAGCTTGCTGAATAAATGCTATGCCATGTTATCTAAAATGATTTAGGAATGAATGTCCCACATCTCACGTCTCACGTCTCACGTCTGTTTTCGCAAAGCAGTGAGCTCTTCTCACGCGCCCAACAACACATCCCCGGTGGTGTAAACTCTCCGGTGCGGGCATTTAAAAGTGTGGGTGGTACTCCGGTGTTTATCAAAAAAGCAAAAGGAGCTTATCTATACGATGAAGATGGTAACAACTATATAGACTATATCAACTCATGGGGCCCGATGATTTTAGGCCATGCCTATGAACCGGTGGTTGCGGCCATTCGTGAGCGTGCGGCAGATTCAACTTCCTTTGGCGCGCCAACCGAATTGGAAATTCAAATGGCTGAACTGATTAAATCGATGGTGCCGAATGTAGATTTAATTCGGATGGTGAGCAGCGGTACAGAAGCCTGCATGAGCGCGCTTCGGTTGGCGCGGGGTTATACCGGGAGAAATAAGTTTATCAAGTTTGATGGTTGTTATCATGGCCATGCCGATGCATTTTTAGTAAATGCAGGCAGTGGTGTCGCAACACTGGATATACAGGCCGTGCCTGGTGTGTCGGCTGCGGTTGCGCAGGATACACTCACTGCACCTTATAATAACCTCAAAGCGGTTGAGCACCTTATTCATCAGCATCCGGATCAAATTGCGGCCATCATCCTTGAGCCGGTGGCCGGTAACATGGGTTGCATACTTCCAGTTGAAGGATACTTGCAGGGCTTGCGAAAGCTGTGTGACGAACATGGTATCGTGTTGATTTTTGATGAGGTGATGACGGGCTTTCGTCTGGCAGCAGGCGGAGCGCAGGAATTGTATAGCATCAAGGCGGATTTGGTGACCTATGGAAAAATAATTGGAGGTGGTTTGCCGGTAGGCGCTTTTGGTGGTAAAAAAGAAATCATGCAACAGATTGCTCCACTCGGTAAGGTTTACCAGGCGGGAACCTTGAGCGGGAACCCCATTGCCATGATTGCCGGCTACACATTATTAAAGGAGTTGAAAGAGAATGCTTCCATTTATACGAAGCTCGAAAAAACCACTGCGCAATTGGCTGATGGTGTTGGCGATGAACTGAAAAAGAAAGGAATGGAATATTCCGTAAACCGATTGGGCAGCATGATCAGTTTTCATTTTGGTGCAGAAACGGTAACAGATTTCGAAAGCGCCAAACGATGTGATATTAAATTATTCAACCAATTCTTTCATCACATGTTAAACAGCGGGGTGTATTTGCCGCCTTCTGCTTTTGAGAGTTGGTTTATCAGCGCGGCCATTACCGATAAGGAAATTGAAAATACAGTGAAAGCTGTGAAAACATTTAACTGATGCAAGAAAACTTACTTCCATTGTTGAACAAATACGATGTACCAACACCTAGGTACACCAGTTATCCTACGGTACCGTACTGGGAACCTGACACAATTAATCCATCCGCCTGGCTGGAGTCGGTAAAGACTACTTTTGTTGAAGAAAAAGGGGAGTTGAGTTTGTATATCCATCTTCCATATTGCGAAAACCTGTGCACCTTTTGCGCCTGCAACAAACGCATCACCAAAAATCATAAAGTAGAAGACCGATACATAGCCGCTGTGTTGAAAGAGTGGCACATGTACCGTGAGCAATTGCCCGCTCAACCGGTGATCAGGGAAATCCATTTAGGTGGTGGTACGCCTACATTTTTTAGTCCGGGGAATTTAACGAAGCTCATCGAAGGAATTACGACTAACTGCCGCATAGCGGATGACCATGAATTTAGCGTGGAAGTCCATCCCAACTTTACAACTGAAGCGCACCTGATTGCGTTGAGCAAGGTTGGATTTAACCGCATCAGTCTGGGCGTGCAGGATTTTGATCCGGAAGTACAGTTCATCATCAATCGCATGCAGTCCTTCGAAAAGACCAAAGAAGTGGTGGATTGGTCGCGTAAGCATGGATTCTCCAGTGTGAATATTGATTTGGTTTACGGACTGCCAAAGCAAACCATAAAAAGCGTAGAGCTGACGATCGAGCTTTTAAAAGAATTGCAACCCGACCGGATTGCATTTTATTCGTATGCGCACGTGCCCTGGAAGAGTAAGGGCCAAAGACGATATACAGAGGCTGATTTACCCAAGGCGGAAGACAAGTGGAAGATGTATCACACAGGAAGGGCGCTTTTACTGCAACAAGGTTTTGTAGCAATTGGGATGGATCATTTTGCTTTGCCCGATGATAAACTTTGTATAGCGGTTTCGCAAGGGAAGATGCACCGCAATTTTATGGGCTACACTACCACCAATAATAAATTAATTGTTGGCTTAGGTTGCTCCAGCATAAGCGATTCATGGGGAGCTTTTGTGCAGAATGAAAAAGAAGTGGAGGCCTATGAAGCAAAAATGGAAAGCGGAAGCTGGGCCTTTACTACCGGCCATGTATTGAATGAAGAAGACTTAGTGCTTAGAAAAAACATTCTTGAATTGATGTGCACTGGAAAAACTATTTTAAATAATCTTTCTTCTTCACAAGAGTATTCTAAAGAAAAAATACTCGAACTACTTGAAAAACTTGGATTATCAGAAAAGGCTCGTCCGGCAGAGCTAACGCATACTCAGTGGCTTGAAATTACACAAGGGCTCATA
>CAZOYJ010000093.1:0-865 GCA_964583905.1 uncultured Roseivirgaceae bacterium | reverse complement strand
CAAGATTTTCTTAATTCAGCAGTAGAAAAATTAAAACAATTGGAGGGGGATGGATTGTTAATAGCAGATAACAATATTATCACCGTAACACAAAAGGGACAATTGTTTATCAGAAATATCTGTGCAGCATTGGATGCGCGTTTGTGGAGGAAGAGAAGTTCAGATAAAACGTTTAGTCAAGCAATATGAAAATCAGTAGGCAATAGGCAAAATACAATAGGCGATATGTGAAGTTCACATTGCCTGCTGCTAATTGCCTACCGCCTACTTAAATATCAAACATGGCAACAAGAGCAGTATTATTAGCAAACCTGGGTTCACCGGATTCAACGCAAGTTAAAGATGTGCGTAGTTATCTGGACGAATTTTTAATGGATGAGCGCGTCATAGATATCCCGCGTTTCTGGAGAAATGTTTTGGTAAGAGGAATCATCATTCCTTTTCGTGCGCCCAAAAGTGCTGCGAAGTACAAAACCATTTGGACGGATAATGGCTCGCCCTTGATTTACATTTCCAGGCAAGTACAGAAGAAACTGGCAGATGTCCTGCAATTACCCGTTGAGTTGTGTATGCGCTATGCCAATCCCACACCAGCGCTTGCGCTCGATAAATTGTGCAGTGAAAATCCCGACCTGAAAGAAGTGGTGCTTGTACCACTTTATCCGCATTATGCCATGAGCAGTTATGAAACGGCCGTTGAGCATGTAAAACAAGCCTATGCGGAAGGAAATTATCCTTTTGAATTGAGGGTTGTACCGCCTTTTTATGATCACCCCGAATACATGGATTCGCTGGTGAACAGCATGAAGCCTTTTTTGAAAAAGGAATTCGATCACGTACTATTCAGTTATCACGGAATTCCAAA
>CAZOYJ010000092.1:0-13183 GCA_964583905.1 uncultured Roseivirgaceae bacterium | reverse complement strand
GTGGGATAATCGGGGTGACGCACATCACGCCCGCGTTCCAGAACCAGCGTCTTCAATCCTTTTTCGGTAAATTCTTTTGCAGCCCAGCCACCACTGATGCCGGTGCCCACAACAATCACATCATAGGTGTTTTCCTGAACAGCTTTTAGGTTTAGATTCATGGGGGTACGATTTGTGTTCAAGGTAAATATACAGGATTGACTGTTTAAAAATATTTTTTTAGGGGCAGATTCACCGGGATAATTGGTGAATAATTACCTTGAAATTTCAATCGTTTGCAGTAAATTTTGTGGTAGTGCATGCTTTGGAGAGGGATCATTCCTTTATCTTTCAGGATGCACAGGATGACCGCCATTTTAACCGTACTTGTCCTCATCGGATGCACGCCAAAAAAGGAACCCATACCACTTATGCCCAACATGCAAACCACCGCTGGTAAACCGGTAATCTACCAATTGATGGTTCGGCTTTTCGGAAATCCGGTGTCAACCAACAAACCGTATGGTACGCTGGCTGAAAATGGTGTTGGTAAATTTTCAGATATCAATGACCGGGCGTTGCAGGCAATTCGCGAATTAGGCGTAACCCACGTGTGGTATACCGGGGTGATTGAACACGCTGTGCTCACCGACTATACCCGGTACGGCATTCCGTTGGATGATGCCGATGTCGTAAAAGGAAGGGCCGGCTCACCGTATGCCATCAAAGATTATTACGATGTTAACCCCGACCTGGCCAAAGATGTGCCGAACCGAATGCGTGAGTTTGAGCAGTTAATCGAACGTACCCACCAGAACAACCTGAAGGTGATTATTGATTTTGTACCCAATCATGTGGCGCGTGCGTATAGGTCCGATGCCAAACCAAAAAGCGTACGCGACCTGGGTGAAGATGACGACACCACCGTGGGGTTCAAAGCTTCCAACAATTTCTATTACTTGCCCGGTCAATCTTTTACCGTGCCAAAGGATTATGAAGCGTTGGGTGAAGAAAATGATTTTCCAACCAAGGATGGAAAGTTTGAAGAAAATCCCGCAAAGGTTACGGGTAACGATCAGTTTACAGCAAGTCCCGGAAAAGACGAATGGTTTGAAACGGTTAAGCTTAATTACGGAGTTGACGTGGCGAATGGAGGGAAAACGTATTTTGACCCGGTGCCGGATACCTGGATCAAGATGCGTGACATACTTGTTTTCTGGGCCACCAAAAAAGTGGATGGGTTCCGGTGTGATATGGCCGAGATGGTGCCGGTAGAATTCTGGAACTGGGTTATACCCCACGTGAAAGCCATTAACCCGGAAATTATTTTCATTGCCGAAATTTATAATCCGGCTCAGTATAAAAATTACATCCACACCGGCCGCTTTGATTTTCTGTACGATAAAGTTCAACTCTATGACACTCTACGGCTGCTGATGAAAGGCCAGCGTAGCACCACCGACATTCCTGAAATTCAAGCCAGCCTGTCGGGAATGAATGCCCACATGTTGCACTTTCTCGAAAACCATGATGAACAACGAATTGCTTCACGTTTTTTTGCGGGTGATCCTTGGAAGGCTGTGCCTGCGATGGTCATCAGCGCTACGATTGATCCGGGGCCGGTGATGATTTACTTCGGACAGGAAGTAGGCGAACCGGCTGAAGGTGCAGCAGGCTTTCAAAGCGATGATGGCCGTACCACCATTTTCGATTATTGGGGTGTGCCCGAGCACCAGAAGTGGATGAACACCCGGAAGTTCGATGGGGGTTTGTTGAGCGATGATCAAAAACGACTTCGTAATTTTTATTCAACACTGCTGAACCTGGCGGGGAAAAGCGAGGCTATTGTTTCCGGTGAATTTTATGACCTCACCGTTTCGAATATTCAACTGAAAAATTTTAATAACGAAGTGTTTGCCTGCATCCGCGCAAGCGATAAGGAAAAACTGCTGATTGTGGCTGGGTTTAACCAGTCAGATCAAAAAATTAACTTGCGTATTCCTGAGGTAATGGCGGGCCAGGCAGGAATATCTTCTGATAAAAAATATTTCTTAACGGATTTATTGGCGAAGGAAACGGAAGTGACGCTTGAGGATCTTACCCTGGAACTTGAGTTACCGGCTTTCGGAGCGTATATTTTCTTGATTAAATAGACCTTCAATTAATTAAAGACCTCCAAGGTCTTCAACCTTGGAGGTCTTTAAAATAAAAATAAAAGATTGGTTAATGAGCATAGATAAAATTTTCGGTCAGGTGCGGGTAATCATTGAAAACGTTCAGCCTGAAATTGAAAGCGGCCGGTATCCGGCCAAGCGAACCGTAGGCGAGCGAGTGGATGTTACGGCCGACATCTTTACAGACGGCCATGATCACATCCGGGCCGAAGTGTTGTTCCGGAAAGCCGGGGCTACAACCTGGGAGTCCGTTGAAATGCACCACCAAGGCAACGATTTCTGGCACGCTTCCTTTTATGTTCGGGAAAAAGTTAACTACATATTTACTATTCAGGCATGGGTTGATCATTTTGAAACGTGGCATGACGGCACCAAAAAGAAAGCTGCCGCCATGCTGAACATCAACCTCGAATTGCAGGAAGGCGCCCGATTGCTCGAGAAACTTGCTGCGGGCAGTAACAAGGAATTGCGGCAGTTGGCCCAACAACTCCGCAACGAAAAACAATACCTGCAAAATGTGGACTTCGTGCAACGTGAGGAGTTTGCTGATTTGGTGAAGCAAAATCCTTTGCGGGAATTTGAAACCCGGTATGGCAAAGAATTACCGGTGGTGGTGGAATCGCATAAAGCGAGTTTCAGCACGTGGTACGAATTGTTTCCGCGCTCAGCGTCAACCGATGGCAAGCACGGTACCTTCAAAGATGTAATTAAATTGTTGCCCCGCGTAGAAGCCATGGGGTTTGATGTCTTGTATCTCCCGCCCATTCATCCGATCGGAAAAATTAACCGCAAGGGAAAAAACAATAATGTGCGGGCACAGGAAGGTGAACCGGGTTCGCCCTGGGCCATCGGTAGTGCCGAAGGAGGGCATAAAGCCATCCATAAGGAACTGGGCACGATGGCCGATTACAAACTGTTGATCGCGGAAGCGAAAAAACGAAACATTGATATTGCATTTGATCTCGCCTTTCAATGTGCACCCGATCATCCGTATGTAAAAGAACACCCCGAATGGTTTAAAACCCGGCCGGATGGCTCCATCCAATTCGCGGAGAATCCGCCAAAAAAATACCAGGACATCTACCCGTTTAACTTTGAGTGTGCAGACTGGAAAGGGTTGTGGGAGGAATTGAAATCGGTAATCGTGTATTGGGTAGAGCAGGGCGTAACAATATTCAGAGTGGACAATCCACACACCAAACCTATTCAGTTCTGGGAGTGGGTTATTGCGGAAGTACACGCGGAATATCCAGACGTAATTTTTCTTTCGGAAGCGTTTACCCGGCCAAAAGTAATGGCTTCGCTGGCGAAAATCGGGTTTACGCAATCCTATACCTACTTCACCTGGCGTGTCAGCAAGCAGGAATTGACGGAATACATGAACGAGTTGGTTAATTACCCTTCCCGAAATTATTTCCGTCCGAATTTCTGGCCCAATACTCCGGATATCCTTCCGTATCACCTGCAACACCAGGGCGAAAACATGTTCATCATTCGCCTGGCGCTGGCCGCTACGCTGTCGTCAAATTATGGCGTGTACGGCCCGCCTTACGAGTTCTGTGAAAACAATCCGGTTCCCGGCAAGGAAGAGTACATGGATTCGGAAAAGTATGAGATCAGGCCATACAACTGGCGCCAAACCAACCGCATGACCGACATCATCTCCATCATTAACAAAACCCGGAAGGAACACCCGGCTCTGCAATCTACCTGGAACATTCACTTCTGCGCCATTCATGACGACAACCTGTTGGCTTATCTGAAATACACCGATGACCTGACGGATATCATGCTTGTGGTGGTAAATCTCGACCAGCACAACACCCATCGCGGTTATGTGCAGTTGCCGTTGCAGATTTTAAAACCTCAACACGGACTGAATGTTAAATTGCACGATGTGATGACGGGTGAAAAATACACCTGGACCCAGGAATGGAATTTTGTTGAACTCAATCCGCATAAACTGCCGTTCCATTTGTTTCACCTTACTGTTTACGATTCCAATTTGTAATGCACACCAACGGAAAACATGCCGACAAGCTTTGGTTTAAAGATGCAGTCTTTTATGAAGTATCGGTACGGGCTTTTTACGACAGCAATGGCGATGGCATTGGCGATTTTAACGGACTGGTACAAAAACTTGATTACCTCGAAGACCTGGGTGTGAATACGGTGTGGTTGCTGCCGTTTTATCCGTCACCGCTTAAAGACGATGGGTATGATGTTGCGGAATATTATGATGTTCATCCTGACGTGGGCACGCTGGCCGACTTTAAAACATTTTTGAAAGCGGCACACGCCAAAGGCATGAAGGTAATTACCGAATTGGTATTGAATCACACCTCCGACCAACATCCGTGGTTTAAGCGCGCACGCAAAGCAAAACCGGGTTCACGCTACCGCGATTATTATGTATGGAGCGATACGGCTGAAAAATATCCGGAAGCCCGTTTGATCATCCAGGACGATGAAGCCTCCAACTGGTCGTGGGACAGCGAAGCCAAAGCCTATTACTGGCACCGGTTTTACCGGCATCAGCCTGAACTGAACTACGACAACAAAGAAGTGCAGTTGGAAATGATCAAGGTGGTCGACTTCTGGATGAAAATGGGCGTGGATGGTTTTCGTCTGCCTTCGGTTCCGTTTCTGTTTGAAGCAGAGGGCACAGGGTGTGAAAACCTTCCGCAAACCCATGCATTTTTAAAGCGCATCCGCAAACACATCGACAAGCATTATAAAAACCGGGTACTGATTGCCGAAGCCAACCTGTGGCCTGAAGATGCAGCCGCTTATTTCGGGAATGGTGAAGAGTGCCACATGAATTTCAATTATCCGCTTATGCCGAGGCTTTTCCTGGGCTTGCGCACCGAGGATAATTACCCCATCATCGATATCCTGGAACAAACGCCCGATACACCACCCAACAGCCAGTGGGCCTTGTTTCTGCGCAACCACGATGAGTTGGGCCTTGAAATGGTTACCGAAGAGGAAAAGGATTACTTGTTCAAAGCGTATGCTACCGATCCGCACACCAAATTTAACCTCGGCATTCGCAGGCGGCTGGCACCGTTGCTCAACAACGACAGGCGAAAAATCGAACTGCTGTACACCATATTGTTTTCGCTGCCGGGAACTCCGGTAATTTATTATGGCGATGAAATCGGGATGGGCGATAACATTTACCTGGGCGATCGCTACGGGGTGCGAACCCCGATGCAATGGAACATGAACCTGAACGCTGGGTTTTCGAATGCCAATCCGCAGATGTTGTACCTGCCCATCATCACCGATCCGGTGTACCGGTATGAGTCGGTGAACGTGGCTACGCAGGATGAAAGTCATTCTTCCTTGTTGTGGTGGATGCGCCAGGTGATCGCCATGCGCAAACGACTGAATGTTTTTGGCCGGGGCGACATGAAGTTTATTGAAAGTTCGAACAACAAGATTCTGTGTTTTCTTCGTGCATACGACAATCAACGCATTATCCTGGTGGCTAACCTGTCGCAGTTTTCGCAGGTAACTACGTTGAACCTTTCGGCCTTTAAAGCGTGCGATGTAACGGAAGTATTCAGTCAGAACCGGTTTATGAATGTGGGGCAAGGTGAATACACCATTACCCTGGGGCCGTATGGCTATTACTGGCTTCAGTTGGATAAGGCCGATAAAAAAGAGGCCGCTGAAAGCGGAAGTGAACTTCCCTTGTTTACTACGGAGCTTTCCTGGGAGCGAACTTTCAATGCCTATAACGACAAGCGACAGTTTGAGCGCAAAATTCTGCCGGTGTTTATGAAAAAATGCCGGTGGTTTGGCGGTAAGGCAAAAGCCATCAGCAAAATGGCAATAGAAAGCATGATCCCGGTGAAAGTGGAGGGCGACACCCATTACCTCACGCTGGTGGAAGTGCATTATGTGCAACGGTTGCCGGAGTTGTATTTTCTGCCGATTTCTTTTGTGCCGGCCGACCAGATTGTGGAAAAAGTGGATTACCATGTGCAAAGTGTGGTGTGCCGGGCCGACATTCAGGGTGAACAAGGATTTGTGATGGACAGCAGTTACGATAAGCGTTTCCGCGATCATTTGTTCATCCAGATGGCCCGTAAAGCACGCGTAAAAGTTGACGATGGGGTAATCGAGTTCAACTCGAGTGTATTCAATAAAATTGAACTCACCGATCCGATTGATTCAAAGGTATTGAAAGCCGATCAGAGCAACACGGCCATCATCTACAACGAAAAGTATTTCTTCAAGTTCTACCGGAAACTGGAACGAGAAATAAATCCTGACCTGGAGATTGTGCGGTTTCTTTCAGAGAATACCAGTTTCGTGAACAGTCCGAAGTATGCCGGAAGCATGGAGTTTGTCGATTCAACCGGCCGGGTTATTGTTTTTGGTTTGCTGCAAGACAAAGTGGAAAACCAGGGTGAAGCCTGGACCATGACCATTGATTCGGTTGGTAGATTTTACGAGCGGGTGATTACCAAAGCCAAGAAGGAGAAATTACCAGCGCTGATTAACCGCTCAAGTTTGCAGTTTGAAGATGCCCCGGAACTGGTGCAGGAATTTATCGGCCGCGGATTTTATGAGCGCGTAGTACGGCTGGGCATCCGCACGGCAGAAATGCACCTGGCCCTCGCCTCCGACCCAAATAATCCGGCCTTTGCACCCGAGCCGTATACCGCAAACTACCAGCGCTCTTTGTATTCTTCGTTGCGCAAATTGGTACGCGACCGGTTCGGACTGCTCAAGACCTCACTGGCTAAACTTTCTCCCGAAAACCGTGAGCTCGCAAAAAAAGTACTGGAGATGGAGGGGGAGATTATGGAGTGCTTCAAGGAAATTTATGAGACCCGCATCCCGGCTATAAAAACCCGCATTCATGGCGACTTCCATTTGGGGCAGGTGTTGTTTACCGGCAAGGACTTTGTCATTATCGATTTTGAAGGCGAACCGGGGTTCTCGTTCAGCGAGCGCAGGCTGAAGAAAAATCCACTGAAAGATGTGGCCGGCATGATGCGGTCGTTTCAATATGCTGCCTTTGGAAAAATACTGCTCAACGAAAACTACCGCACCCAGGATATGGAATACCTCGAAGCCTGGGCTGAACAATGGCAACATTATGTGAGCCGCTTTTACTTTGGCGCTTACCTGGAGCGGATGGGACTGGGAAAAGAACTGTCGGAAGAAAACGAAGTTTTAATTCGTACCTTTCTGATTGAAAAAGCGATTTATGAGTTAGGTTACGAACTCAATGGTCGCCCCGATTGGGTAATCATCCCGCTTCGTGGAATTGTATACCACATGAACCGGTATCAACTGGCAAAGGAAAACCGGAAGAAGAAACCGAAAAAATGAATAGCCACTGGCTCAGCGTTTGGATAAAAAAGGTAGTCGTATTAAGCTTGCTTAACCAACGAAGATGACAAAGAAAAAATCTACTACTAAATCCGAAACCAGCACCTCCGAAACCTACACCCGGTTTTCAGATTTCGACATCCACCTCTTTAAATCCGGGAAGCATTTCAAACTGTATGAAAAGCTGGGGTCGCATCCGGTAACTTTTGGCACAAAGAAGGGCACGTACTTTGCCGTATGGGCGCCCAACGCAAAATCCGTTTCGGTAATCGGAAACTTTAATCACTGGCAGGGAAGTCAGCACAAACTCAATCCACGCTGGGACGAATCGGGGATTTGGGAAGGTTTCTTTGAAGGCATTCATAAAGGCGAAGTGTATAAGTACGCCATTCATTCCAACACCGGTGATTATGTAGAGAAAGCCGACCCCTTTGCTATCTATGCTGAAATTGCACCCAAAACGGCTTCCATTGTTTGGGAAACCGGTTACAAGTGGAACGATAAAAATTGGCTGGCGAAAAGAAAAGAATTAGCGGGCAAGCCAAAGCCCTATTCCGTGTATGAAGTGCATTTAGGATCGTGGCGCAGAAAATACGAGGACGGAAACCGATCGCTGAGCTATAGTGAAATGGCAACCGAACTGGTGGAATATGTAAGCGATCTGGGATTTACTCATGTAGAGTTTCTACCCGTGATGGAACATCCGTTTTTCGGTTCGTGGGGTTACCAGGTAACCGGCTACTATGCGCCATCCAGCCGCTATGGAAACCCGGATGATTTTATGTACCTCGTGGATTGTTTTCACCGGGCGGGCATTGGCGTTATCCTCGATTGGGTGCCTTCACACTTTCCCGGTGACGTTCACGGCTTGTACAAATTTGACGGAACACATTTGTATGAACATGCCGATCCCCGAAAAGGCTTTCATCCCGACTGGAAGAGTTACATCTTCAATTACGGTAGGGCCGAAGTGCGCTCCATCCTGATCAGCAATGCGCTGTATTGGCTCGATCAGTATCATATTGATGGCTTGCGCGTAGATGCAGTAGCCAGCATGTTGTACCTGGATTATTCCCGCAACGAAGGGGAGTGGATCCCCAATCAGTATGGCGGCCGCGAAAACATTGAAGCCATTTTCTTTTTGAAGGAGTTTAACGAGGTAACCTATTCCGAATTTCCGGATGTGATTACCATTGCCGAGGAATCTACCGCGTGGCCGGGCGTTTCACGACCCACCTATTTGGGCGGGCTGGGGTTCGGACAAAAATGGATGATGGGCTGGATGCACGACACGCTAAAGTATTTTAAGAATGATCCGGTGCACCGCAAGTACCATCAGAATGAAATTACCTTCAGCATTATGTATGCCTTCACCGAAAATTTTATGCTGCCCCTCTCGCACGATGAAGTGGTGCACGGTAAGGGCTCATTGATCGGGCGAATGCCGGGCGATGACTGGAGACGGTTTGCCAACCTGCGGTTGATGTTTACCTACATGTATACCCACCCGGGTACGAAGTTATTATTTATGGGCGGGGAATTCGGGCAGACTTCCGAGTGGAACCACGATCACAGCCTGGAGTGGCACCTGTTACAATACCCGCCACATCAAGGTATGTATAACCTGATGAAAGCATTGAATGCTTTTTATAAAGCAGAACGTGCGCTGTATGTGTATGCATTCGAAGACCGGGGTTTTGAGTGGGTGGATTATTCGGATCACCAGAACAGCGTGATCATCTACCAACGCAAATCGGATCATAAAGAAGACTTGTTGCTGGTGGTTTGTAATTTCACGCCCGAAACGCGTACGCAATACCGGATTGGGGTTCCGTATCGCGGGCAATGGAAGGAGGTATTCAGTTCAGATGACCACCCATATGGCGGAAGCGGTGCATTAAATGCAGGTTTGATCATCACTTCACCCATTAAATATCATGATAAAGATTACTCCATTTCGCTTACTTTGCCACCATTAGGCGTATGTGTTTTAAAGCTTGATAAAGAATTGGTGGAGTTTGAATTGGATACGTAAAGATTGTTGGGTTTCCGGTAACCTTTGCCGTATGGAATAGAAAATTTTGATGGAAAAGTATATTTGTATTCACGGACATTTCTACCAGCCACCCCGTGAAAATGCCTGGCTTGAAGTAATTGAGGTGCAGGATTCCGCACACCCCTACCACGATTGGAACGAACGGATTACAGCCGAGTGCTATGCACCGAATGCTGCCTCGCGGATCCTGGAGAGTGGCATCATCAAGAATATTGTTAACAATTATTCCCGCATCAGTTTCAATTTCGGTCCTACGCTGCTGTCGTGGTTGGAGCAATATGATGCTGAAACGTACGAAGCCATTCTGGAGGCCGACCGCGAGAGCATCAAAATTTTTGATGGCCATGGATCAGCGCTGGCGCAAGTGTACAACCACATCATTATGCCATTGGCCAATTACCGCGATAAGAAAACACAAGTTATCTGGGGAATTCGCGATTTTGAATCCCGGTTTGGTCGTGAGCCGGAAGGTATGTGGCTGGCCGAAACGGCAGTGGATACCGAAACCCTCGAATTGTTAGCCGAACACAAGATTAAATTTACCATTTTGGCACCCCGCCAGGCAAAAGCGTTTCGGAAAAAAGGCGAAAGCACGTGGCATGATGTGGGCAGTTCGGAAATCAATACCCGCAAACCATATACCATCATCCTTCCATCTGGAAAATCGATAGCTGTATTTTTTTACAATGGTGAGATTTCCCAGGATGTCGCTTTCAATGGGTTGCTAACAGATGGTGAAAAGTTTTCGCATGCCCTGCGGCAAGCGTTTGATCCCGCTGATAGTGGTCCGCAACTGGTTCACATTGCCACCGATGGCGAAACCTATGGCCACCACCACAAACACGGTGATATGGCGCTGGCGTTTTGCCTTGATCATATTCATCGGTTGAAGAACAACCACCTGATGAATTACGGACAGTTTCTTGAAAAATTTCCTTCGGAATACGAAGCACAAATTCATGAAAGCAGTTCCTGGAGTTGTGTACATGGCGTGGAGCGCTGGCGAACGGATTGCGGCTGTAACTCAGGAGGAAATCCGGGGTGGCATCAGAAATGGCGACAACCCTTGCGTGATGCGCTCGACTGGCTACGGGATGTAATCAACGAAGTTTACGAGAAAGAAGCGGCTGCCATAGTGAGTGACCCCTGGCATGCCCGTGATGAATATATCCACGTGATCTTTAGGCGTAATGACGACACCATTCAGAAATTTCTGATGGATCATTGTATTAAAAAAGTGGAGTACAAAACCGTTTTGCGGATGATGGAAATGCAACGCCATGCCTTATTGATGTACACCAGCTGCGGATGGTTTTTTGATGAGGTATCGGGTATTGAAACGGTACAAATCCTTCAATATGCCTGCCGTACCCTTCAATTATTAAATCAGCTCACGGGTATGGATTACGAAGAAGAGTTTATCAGTAAACTGGAACAGGCACCCAGTAACGTAGAAGCATATGGTAATGCCGGTGAGGTATATCGGAAATTTGTAATGCCGGCTAAAACGAACCTTCAACGCGTGGGAATGCACTATGCAGTAGCTTCGTTGTTTGAAGATGAACCCGAAAATACACCCATCTTTAATTATACTACCTCCAATGAGTTCTTTATACGTAAAGTTGCAGGTGAACAAAAACTTGTGTTGGGTATCACAAAAGTCAGGTCAAATGTAACGTATTCCGAAAAGCAATTCGCCTTTGCTGTAGTATACATGGGTAAGCATAATATAATCGGCAGTATATCGCTGAACATGGCGCATGAAGAATTTGAAAGCATGAAATTTAGAACGCTTACCGCGTTTGATGAAGGCCGCTTAGGGGATGTTATCGGGATTATGCAAACGTACTTCGGCCCGGAAAAATATACGCTGTGGCAGTTATTCAAGGACGAGAAGCGAAAAGTTCTCGATATGATCACCCTGCAGAGCATGCACGAGTTGGAGGATTCATTACGAAGGGTCTATAACCGTGATTACCCGCTTGTAAATGCACTGTCGAACAACGATATACCCATACCACGGGCCTATACCACTACCTTTGAATATATCCTGAATGCCGACCTGATTAATTGCTTCCAGCCGGAGAAAATTAATGTTAAAGAAATTCAGCGCATTATGGGTGAAATGGTAAAATGGAACCTAACCATTGAAGACCCGGTGAAGATTGAACGCCTTGCAGGCGAAAGTATTTTCAGTGAACTCAGGCGAATTGGTGCAGAACGCGGAAACATAAAGCGCATTGAACGACTTAACCGGGTATTTCCGTTGCTGAAAAAATTCAAGCTGGCCCCTAACCTGTATAAAAGTCAAAATCATTACTTTGAAATCTCCCGCCAAAACAATTCCGACAGCCATTTGCATTCTGAATGGCAGGTGCAATTTAAATTGTTGGGCGAAAATCTTGGCGTGAAGGTGGAGTGATGGGAATCAGCTGGTTTCCACCGAACAATTACCTGATAAAAATCAAGCGTGGACTATCGGGCAGGTAGATCAATGCGTAACTTTCCCTTTTTCTTCGAGGTAATTCCACACCAAACTGCTGGCGCCAAGTATCGGTGCCGACTCGTTTTGTAATCCGGAGGGGAGCACTTTTACTTTGCCCCTGAACAGGGGCATCAGGTTGGCTTCCATGTGCTTCACCGTAGGCTTGAAGATCAAATCACCAGCTAACGACAATCCGCCAAAAAGAAAAATGGCTTCCGGGTCGGTGTGGATTACGGTTTCAGCGAGCTTGGTACCCAGTATTCGTCCGGTGTATTCAAACGCTTCGCGCGCAACAATATCGCCACGGATGGCTGCTTCGGTAATCATTTTCGTGTTGAGGTCGTCAAAACTGATGCCGCGCAACTCACTGGCTTCGAGATGATCGGCCAACAGTTTGTATACCGATCGTTTAATTCCGGTGGCGGATACATATGTTTCAAGGCAGCCGCGCTTGCCACAGTTGCAATGGCGCCCGGCATAATTTACGGTGGTGTGTCCGAGTTCACCGGCAATTCCATGCTTGCCATTGATCAACTGACCGTTGGCAACAAACCCGCTGCCTAACCCGGTGCCGAGGGTGATGACGATAAAATCTTTCATACCCTTTGCTGCACCGTATACCATTTCACCTACTGCGGCTGCATTGGCATCGTTGGTAACCAGTACGGTTACGCCAAAGGGTTTGCTCAACATGTCGGCTAAGGGAATAATGCCTTTCCATTTCAGGTTGGTGGCGTGTTCAATGGTGCCCTTGTAGTAATTGCCATTGGCAGCGCCTACACCTATTCCAACAAGCTTATAGTCCGGACCGAGGTGTGCAAGGGCTTCGTTGAGGGCGTGCACCAGGTCGTGAACATAGTCATTCAGTCCATCGCGTTGTTGTGTGGCGATCTTGCTTTGGAAGAGCACCTTTCCGTGCCGGTCGGCCAACCCAAATTTGGTGTTGGTGCCGCCAATGTCAATACCGATCGTAATTTCTTTCATCAGATGGAAAGTATGTTGGCCAAACGAAGCATCTCCAGGTCAATGGCATGCGGACGCCCCACGATGGCATCGTATTGATTAAACACAATTTTATTGTCACGGATTCCAATCATGCCATCGGTTTGGCCATCCAATAATCCCTCTACTGCGGCT
>CAZOYJ010000091.1:0-13259 GCA_964583905.1 uncultured Roseivirgaceae bacterium | reverse complement strand
CCAGGTTGGTGATGCCGGGTATATCCAACACGGAAATGAAAAGATTTCCATTACGGATACCAAAAAGGAAAATGAACTGATTGTTCATTTTACAGATAAACTTCCATCGGATTTAGCGGCAACATTTCATGCGGTTGTGAATGAACGGAAGCGCAAGCTTACCATGACTAATCACTCGGTTACTCATTTGCTGCACGCTGCCTTGCGCGAAGTATTGGGTAAGCACGTAGAGCAAAAGGGTTCGTTGGTAAATGAAAAAGTAACCCGTTTTGACTTTGCCCATTTTGCCGCCCTAACCCCGGAAGAAATTCAAAAAGTGGAAGACCGGGTAAATGAAAAGATCCGGGAGAACATTCACACCGATATCAAGCAGAATGTACCCATTGATGAGGCGAAGAAGCTGGGCGCCATGGCTTTATTTGGTGAGAAGTATGGCGATTTTGTACGGGTGGTTACATTCGACCCGCAATTTTCGGTGGAGCTTTGTGGCGGCACGCACGTTGCGGCTACCGGTAACATTGGGTTATTTAAAATTATTTCAGAGAGTTCAATAGCGGCTGGAGTGCGAAGGATTGAGGCGATCACGGCAGAAACGGCTGAACAGTATGTGCGGGATCAAGTGACCTTGCTGGAGGAAGTTCGTTCACTGCTTAAAAATCCGAAAGATCTCGTAGCTGCGGTGAAAAACCTGGCCGATGAAAAGCATGCCCTCGAAAAGAAACTGGAAGCCCTGAACCAGGAACAAGCAAATGCCCTTAAAGATGCCCTCGCCAAAAAGGCTGTATCGGTTAATGGATCGCATATTATTATTGAAAAAATTACCGTATCCGGAGCCGATTCACTGAAGAACATCGCCTATGCCTTGCGAAACCAATTCAACGATTTGTTATTGGTGCTCGCAGCCAACGTGGACAACAAACCCCAGGTAGCGGTCATGATTGGTGAGAAACTTCTCGAAACCAAAAAATACCATGCCGGAGAAATGGTGAAAGTGCTGGCTAAAGAAATTGAAGGCGGTGGCGGTGGTCAGCCATTCTTTGCCACGGCCGGTGGTAAAAACCTGAACGGATTGGATGCCGTTGTGGCCAAAGCGAAGACCATGATTCAACCTTCCTGAACGGAAACCCCCGTATTACGAATTGCGCATGAACGAATCAAACCAACGTAAGTATCAAGCCGTAATCGGGTTGGAAGTACATGTTCAGTTGCTGACGCAAAGTAAAATCTTTGCAAGCGATTCAACCGCATATGGGGGCGACCCGAATACGCAGGTTAGTGTAATCAGTTTGGCGCATCCGGGCACCCTGCCCAAACTCAACAAGAAAGCGATTGAGTTCGCCATTAAGATGGGCTTAGCCTGCCGATGCGAAATTTCCCGGTTCACGATTTTCGATCGAAAAAATTATTTCTACCCCGATCTGCCGAAAGGCTACCAGATTACACAAGATCGAACCCCGATATGCAAAGGAGGATTGGTCTCCATCACGTTGAAAGACGGACAGGAAAAAAATATTATCCTTAACCGGATACATTTGGAAGAAGATGCCGGTAAATCCATTCACCTGGAAGGAGAAACCGACACCCTTGTTGATTTCAATCGTGCTGGTGTTCCGTTGATTGAAATTGTTACCGAGCCAGTTATCCGTTCGTCAGAGGAAGCTTATGCCTTTCTTACCGAGATCAGGAAGATTGTTCGGTACCTCGAAATCTGCGATGGCAATATGGAAGAAGGGTCGTTGCGCTGCGATGCCAACGTTTCTATTATGGAAGAAGGCGCTGTTGAATTTGGGAAGAAAGTTGAGATCAAGAACATGAACTCGATACGCAACGTGCAGCGTGCCATCGATATAGAAATTGCCCGGCAAATTGAATGTGTAGAAAGGGGCGAGGAAATTATTTCTCAAACCCGGACTTTCAATGCCCAGTCGGGCAAAACGTACGCCATGCGCACCAAGGAAGAGCTGAACGACTACCGCTATTTTCCTGATCCGGATTTAAGTCCGGTGGTAGTAACCGATGCATGGTTTGCGGAAATTCGCGCCACCATGCCGGCCTTGCCGAATGAATTGATTAAAAAGTTTGTTACGGTTTACAACCTGCCCGAATACGATGCCCGGGTGCTTACCGATTCAAAAGATGTGGCGCATTACTTCGAGGAAATTGGTAAGCATACCACGCGGTATAAGGCGGCATCCAATTGGATTATGGGGCCGGTTAAATCTTATTGGAATGAACTTACAGCAACGGCACATGAATTTCCGGTAGCACCCGCTATTTTAGCGGAATTAATTGAGCTTGTTGAAGATGGTAAAGTGAGTTTCTCGGTTGCTTCACAGCAGATTTTTCCGGAGTTGATCCGTAACCCGGATAAATCGGCACTGACTGTTGCGCGGGAAGCTGGGGTTCTGCAAGACATCAACCCCGATGCCATTGGACTGATTATTGATGACGTGTTGGCGGCCCATCCTGAAAAGGTAAAGGCCTACAAAAAGGGAAAGAAGGGATTACTGGCCATGTTTATGGGCGAAGTGATGAAACGCTCAAAGGGCAAAGCCGATCCTAAAGTGACAAATGAACTCATGCTTAAGAAATTACAAGAACTATGAATAAACTAAAGATGCCGGTGTATGTGCTGGTGAGTGTACTGTTGTTGTTGGGGTGTTCTTCGAACGGTCAGCAGTCAAAATCCGATGGAAGTTGGGAAGTTACCCTTACGGGAAAAGTGATGCGTCCGCAGGCCGGTGGCACCATAACCATTACCCAAACGGGTAAATCCGCCAATGCTTATCAGGATAACATTACGCTGGCCAGCGACAACACGTTCAGTAAAAAAATAATACTAAAAGAGCCCGGCTATTACAAGCTCAACTTTTACAATCGCCAGTCGATTGATTTCATTCTGGACAAAGCCGATGTTGAAATCCTTGCCGATGGTGCCGACCCGGGCGGGTATTTTGAAATCAAAGGATCACCCGATATTGATTTGATTCGTTTTGCTCAAGCCACCATCAATGGTGTACAAAGTTCTCCGGAAGCCCAGGAGTTGATTGGGGAATTCAATAAAGCCGTTGCCGCCAACGATCAGAAAAAGGTGGGCGCGTTGCAACAGCAATATCAAAAGTTGGTGAAAGATGCTACCGCAAAAGTGGTTATGCGTATTAAAGAAGCTCCGCTTTCGCTGGGCATGTTAAACATCCTGCAAAGCGGACAGATGATCGACAAAGATCAGTACTTTGACGTATTCCTGCATACGGCAGAACGGTTGGAAGAAGAATGGCCCAACTATAGCCATACCCGCGATTTCCTGGAGATGGTGAACGCGATGAAAATTACTTCAATAGGCCAGGTAGCGCCTGAGATTTCATTACCCGATCCGGATGGAAAAATTGTGCCGCTCTCCAGCTTGCGCGGTCAGTATGTGTTGGTGGATTTCTGGGCCAAGTGGTGCGGACCGTGCCGCAGGGAAAATCCGAATATTGTACGGGCTTATAATGCGTACAAGGATAAGGGCTTCACCGTATATGGTGTATCACTCGACCGGACAAAGGATGATTGGTTGCAAGGCATCCGCGAAGACGGCCTGACCTGGACACACGTTTCCGATTTAAAATTCTGGCAATCCGAAGCGGCTAAAACCTACAACATTACGGCCATTCCGTTTTCACTTTTACTGGATCCGGAAGGTAAAATCATCGCCAAGAACCTGCGCGGTGCCGCCCTTGATCACAAGCTTGAAGAAATCTTTAAAGGTAAATAGCACTGCCTTAGTGGTTTCATCTTATCCGCAACTGTTAGAAATCGCCATCCGGGCGGCAGAAACTGCCAGCCGGGAAATTCTTGATGTCTATCACTCTGGAAATTTTGAAACCGAAGCCAAGGGCGATCAGTCACCCCTAACGCTGGCCGACCGGAAAGCGCATGGCGTTATTGTATCGGCACTGCAACCCACCGGGTTACCGATTCTCAGCGAAGAAGGAAAGCACACTCCGTTTGAGGTAAGGAAAACCTGGGATTATTTCTGGCTGGTCGATCCGCTTGACGGAACAAAGGAATTTTTAAAACGCAATGGTGAGTTTACGGTAAACATCGCGCTGATCCATCGGCAAAAACCGGTGTTGGGCGTTGTGGCTGTGCCCGTTTCCGGGGATGTGTATTTTGCTTCGGAAGGAGGGGGCGCCTTTGTAAAGCGAAACGGTGAACCCGGATTCCTGCCGAAACGCGATCCGGTTGATTTGTCAGCAAAAGGTTTACGGGTGATAGCTTCACGTTCGCACATGAGCGAGGATACCCAGGCGTTTATTCAGCAATTGAATGAACCTGCGTTGGTATCGAAAGGCAGCAGTCTGAAGTTTATGTTGCTGGCCGAGAACCTGGCCGATGTGTACCCGCGGTTTGCACCCACAATGGAATGGGATACGGCTGCGGCCCATGCCATAGTAAATGAAGTAGGGTTGAACGTTCTGCAAAAAGATTCAAACCTTCCGTTGGAATACAATAAATCAGATCTGCTTAATCCGAATTTTATCTGCCGGTAGAAAGTTAGCCGGTAACTTTCGGCTCAACTTTTAAAAACGATAGGGTAGTTCCGGAAAACCTTAATCAGAAAAGAGGTAAGTTTACAGGAATTCAATGATGTATGAGTAAGAAAGAACGTGTATTGATTACCGGTGGAGCCGGATTTCTCGGATCGCATTTGTGCGACCGTTTCCTTAAAGAGGGCTTCCATGTTATTGCTATGGATAACCTGATAACGGGTGATCTGCGCAACATCGAACATTTGTTCAAGCATCCTGATTTTGAATTTTACCACCACGATGTTTCCACCTTTGTTCATGTTCCGGGCGAGTTGCAGTACATTCTGCACTTCGCCTCACCGGCCAGCCCGATTGATTATTTAAAAATTCCGATTCAAACCCTGAAGGTAGGATCACTCGGCATTCATAATTTATTAGGACTGGCGCGTGTAAAAAAATCCCGCATCCTGATTGCTTCGACATCCGAAGTTTATGGCGATCCACTCGTTCATCCCCAGCCCGAAGAATACTACGGCAATGTAAACCCGGTGGGTCCACGGGGTGTATACGATGAGGCCAAACGTTTTCAGGAAGCCATGACCATGGCCTACCATACTTTTCATGGCGTAGACATCCGCATCGTGCGCATCTTCAACACGTATGGGCCGCGCATGCGTTTGAATGACGGACGGGTTTTGCCCGCGTTTATCGGGCAGGCATTGCGGGGCGAAGACCTGACGGTGTTTGGCGATGGTTCACAAACGCGTTCGTTCTGCTACATCGATGACCAGGTGGAAGGCATTTACCGCTTGCTCATGTCGGATTACCATTTGCCGGTGAATATCGGCAACCCGGATGAAATTACCATTCTGCAATTTGCCGAGGAGATCATCAGGCTTACCGGCACCACCCAAAAGATTATCACCAAACCCTTGCCGGTGGATGATCCGAAAGTTCGCCAGCCCGACATCACCAAAGCGAAAGCGTTGCTGGGATGGGAGCCTAAAGTACCACGGGCTGAAGGTTTACAGATTACCTACGATTATTTCAAATCCTTACCGAAAGAGGTTTTGTTTGAGCGGGATTATAAAAACTTTGAGAAGTATATCCGATAATAAAACAAATCTCCAAGTTGGTGGCAAACCAGCTGATGAGAAAGAAGTTATATTTGAGACAATGAATAACACTAAGAACGTAATTACAAAAAATGGACTATTAAAATGGTTGATGAAGACCATTTTAGTATTGGGTCTAATTACGTTTTCAGGACATGTTTCGGAAGCAAGGCTTCATAACTCAGAATCGACAAAGACTGAGTTAAACGAAGTAAGACGGATTAGCTCAAAAAAGACAGTTTATTTCAAAACGGTATTTAGTGGGCTTAATTCTTCACGTTTACATTTAACAGTTCAAGCAGAAAATTTTACTACTTCCTTGCTTCATCAAGACAATTGGATAAATGTAAAACTCAAAAGTAATTTTAAAGCGCAACCGCCCAAAGAACTGGTCATTGGTTATATACTATATTACTCAACTGACAGTTCTGAAGAGTTCGACACGAACCAACTAAGAGGATAATTCTTCCTCGCAGCCAGCAGACATACTTGGCTAACTTTTAAATTCTAATGTATTAAACATCCTGTTATACGGCAGGAGAAAATATTTAACAAATGAAAAAAGTTAAAGCGGGACTACGACTTTTAGTCATCGTTCTATTATTACTATTGGCAGCTTTTGGAATAGGGATAACTGGCAGCTTTTTAAATACCAACAGAGAGCGATACATGGACAATGAAATAAAAACCGAGAAAGCAGGAAAAAAAGAGGATGAAGAAAATGAAGAAAAATCAATAAACTAAGGTGGACAATAGGGCAACCGTTAACAGCAGCAATTGGCACTGGCAGCCAAAGGGTATCCAAGATCTGGAGGTTTTAAATAACCCTGGAGGTTTGTTGTAAGGAGTTTTGTTGGTGGTGGAATAAACCTATCGTATATTTACACTTAAATCTACCGATTTAGTGGAGTTTAGCCTGCTTCAACTCTGGGTATTGGCCGTTGTGGTCTTTCTGATCTTTTCCTTGTATCGGGAATGGTTCAATCCTGCGCTTTCCTTTTTTATTGCGGTGATTGCCCTGTTGTTGAGCCGGGTTATTACGCCCGCTGAATTATTAAGAGGCCTGTCGAATCAGCAGATCATTGTTATCTTTTTGCTCATCCTGGTTACAGCAGGTATGCGTACACTTTTCGGGGCGGGATTTTTTACAAAGTTGTTTAATCCTGCGCTTAAGCCTAAGGCTTTTTTATGGCGCATGATGCTTACCGTTTCTTCCTTATCGGCTTTCCTGAATAATACGCCCATTGTCGCGTTCATGATCCCGTATGTAAAAGATTGGGCCGATCGCACCGGCAGGCCGGCTTCTAAATTTCTGATTCCACTTTCGTTCGCTACCATACTGGGAGGAATGATTACGGTTATCGGTACATCCACGAACCTGGTTTTATTAGGCTTGATGTCGGAGTATAATCTGCCGTTACTGGGCTTTAAGGATTTTCTCTTTCTCGGCATTCTGGTAAGTGTAGTGGGATTAGCCTACTTGTATTTTATAGGGTACCGGTTGTTGCCGGCTAACAAAAACAACATTGATTCGTTACGCCAAAACCTAAAGGAATACATTGTGGAGACGGAAATTTTTGAAGGCTCATCGCTGATCGGTAAAACGGTTAAAGAAGCCGGCCTCCGAAGCCTGCAGGATTTATTTTTGGTGGAGATCATCCGCAACGAAGAAATTATTTCACCGGTATCGCCCGAGGAAAAGCTTCAGCAAAACGATGCCCTGTTTTTTTCTGGTCACACACAATCCATTTATAACCTGATCAACCAGGATAACGGCCTGCGGATTCCGAAACATGGGAACATTGAGGCGCAGGAGCAATTTAATTTTGTGGAAGCGGTGATACCGGCCAGTTCCGACCTGATTGGGGTGCGCATCAAAGAATCGGATTTCAGAAATAAATACAATGCCTCCATTGTGGCCATTCACCGGAACGGGAAAAGAATTTCCGGAAAAGTAGGGGAGATGCACATTGCCGGGGGCGACTTTATGTTGCTGCTTTCGGGAGAGAACGTTAATCCGTCACGGCATGAAAAGGATTTGTTTTACTTGTCGGTGCCCAAGAAAATTGAGCGAAAATCTTCCTGGAAGACCTGGATTGGAGTCGGCAGCTTTACCTTGCTGATCGCGGGTATAACCGGCTTGCTGCCTCTGTTTACTGCATGCCTCATTATCCTATCCGGATTGGTGGTTTTTGGAATCCTGAATGTTGCAGAAATTAAGCGTCAGCTCGATTTGAGTTTGCTCATGGTATTGGTTTGTTCCCTGGCCATTGGCATTGCGCTTGAGAAATCGGGAACTGCAGCACTGATTGCTGATGCATTGATAGGCATTGGAAATTCATCGGGAACAGTAACTGTACTGGCTTCATTGTTCATCGCAACCACATTACTGACTTCATTGGTAACCAACCCAGCTGCAGTGTCCATCATGTTTCCGATTGCCATGTCGCTGGCCGATCAGTTGAACATGAGTGGTGTTCCATTTTTTGTAGCCATTGCGTTTGCAGCCTCCGGAGATTTTATGACCCCCATCGGGTACCAGACGAATTTAATGATCTACGGACCGGGCGGCTATACGTTTAAAGATTTTGTACGGGTGGGGGCACCCTTTACCCTACTTTATGCAGTTATTTGTGTGAGTTTTATTTGTTGGCACTACGGATTATAATCCATTATCTGAAATCTTGAATCTTGAATAACCTTCATCCCATTCAAACCCAGGTCACGAAAGAACAACGTGAGCAGTTGCTCCGGCAACGGGCCAAAGTCATTTGGTTTACCGGACTTTCCGGTTCGGGTAAATCAACATTGGCCGTTCAGTTGGAAGCGCAACTTCATCAGGCTGGGTATAAAACATATTTACTCGATGGCGACAACATCCGTACAGGATTGAACAAAGATTTAACGTTTACCAACGATGACCGGGTGGAAAATATCAGAAGGATAGGCGAGGTGTGTAAGCTTTTTATTGATGCAGGTGTCATCGTTTTATCGGCTTTCATCTCACCATTTAAGGCCGATCGCGAGCAGGTAAAACGGATAGTTGGGAATGAAAACTATATCGAGGTGTTTGTTGATGCCCCGCTGGAAGTGTGCGAGCAACGGGATGTAAAAGGACTTTACAAAAAAGCCCGGGCAGGCGAAGTAAAAAATTTTACAGGCATCGATTCGCCTTACGAAATTCCGGATAGCCCGGATATTACGGTTTTAACCCATGCGTTGAGTGTGGAGGTATCGCTTGAACAACTAGTAACTTTTATAGAACCAAAACTAAGGCATTGATGCTGATTAGGATTTGAAACGCATGGCGCTGAATCCGAAATCAGGAATCTGAAATTTAAAATTAGTATGAGTCAGTATTATTTAAGTCACTTAAAAGAACTCGAATCGGAAGGGATTTATGTGATTCGCGAAGTGGTAGCGCAATTTGAACGACCTGCACTACTTTTTTCAGGCGGCAAAGATTCCATTGTATTGGCGTACCTGGCGCGAAAAGCATTTTACCCGGCACGCATTCCGTTTCCGTTGGTGCATATCGACACCGGACATAACTTTCCCGAAACCATCGAGTATCGCGACTGGCTGATCAATGAGTTGGGTGTTCAGCTTATTGTCGGGTCGGTACAGGAAAGTATCGATAACGGAAGAGTTAAAGAAGAAACAGGCCACAACGCCAGTCGCAATGCCTTGCAAACCGTAACCCTGCTTGATACGATTGAGCAGCATAAGTTCGATGCGGCCATGGGAGGCGCAAGGCGAGATGAAGAAAAAGCCCGTGCCAAGGAGCGATTCTTTTCACACCGCGATGAGTTCGGTCAGTGGGATCCGAAAAATCAACGCCCTGAACTTTGGAATATCTTTAACGGCCGTAAACATGTAGGCGAACATTTCCGGGTATTTCCGATCTCCAACTGGACCGAGATGGATGTGTGGCAGTATTTGTTTACCGAAAATATCCCGATTCCTAAATTATACTTCGCGCACGAGCGCGAAGTGATTAACCGCGATGGCGTATTGCTTTCAACATCGCCCTGGTTATCGCTTAAGCCAAATGAAAAGCCATTCAAAGCCACCGTTCGCTTTCGTACCTGTGGCGACATGCCGATTACAGGTGCAGTAGAAAGCCAGGCGGATACCATGGAAAAGATTATTGCCGAAGTAGCGGCATCCCGCAAAACCGAACGCGGTACACGGGCCGATGATAAGCGTGGCGAAACCGCGATGGAAGACCGGAAGAAAGCAGGATATTTTTAAATTATTTAATGCATTAAATTATGAATCAATTATTGCGATTCACTACAGCGGGAAGTGTTGACGATGGAAAGAGCACCCTTATCGGGAGGATGTTATATGATAGTAAATCGATTTTCGAAGATCAGTTGGAGGCCGTGCAGGCTTCCAGCGTGAAGAAAGGCTTTGATTATGTTGATCTTTCACTACTGACCGATGGCTTGAAATCGGAGCGTGAACAGGGCATCACCATTGATGTGGCCTACCGCTACTTTGCCACGCCCAAACGCAAGTTTATCATTGCCGATACGCCTGGGCATATTCAGTACACCCGAAATATGGTTACCGGTGCCTCTACGGCCAACCTGGCGCTCATTCTCATTGATGCCCGTAAGGGATTGGTGGAGCAAACCCATCGGCATTCATTCATTGCTTCGCTGCTTAAGATTCCGCATATCATCGTATGCGTGAATAAAATGGACCTGGTAAACTACGATGAAGCAACATACGATAAGATTGTAGAAGAGTATAAAGCCTTTTCGTCAAAGTTAGCCGTTCACGATATTCAGTTTGTGCCCATCAGCGCGCTGGCGGGTGATAATGTTGTGAACCGCTCGCAGAACATGGATTGGTACCAGGGCGCCACCTTAATGCACATGTTGGAAACGGTTCATATTGAAAGTGATTACAACCTGATCGACAGCCGGTTTCCCGTACAGTATGTGATTCGTCCGCAAACGCAGGCACACCAGGATTTCCGGGGCTATGCGGGCCGCGTTGCGGGCGGTATATTCAGACCGGGCGATGATATTGTAGTTTTGCCATCGGGATTTAATTCAAAAATAAAAACCATCGAACTGAATGGGGAGCAACTGGATGAGGCATTCGCACCTATGTCGGTAACAATAACCCTCGAAGATGATCTCGACATCAGCCGGGGCGATATTCTGGCCAAGCCGAACAACCAACCTCGCATCGAGCAGGATATAGACCTGATGCTGTGCTGGATGAACCAGCGGCCGGTAAACCTGAATTCTAAATTCTTTTTACGACACGCCACGCATGATACGCGGGCCGTGTTGAAAGAGATCCAATACAAACTGGACATCAATTCGCTGCAGCGCCTGGAAGGAGTGGAGCAGTTAACCATGAACGACATTGCCCGGGTACGGCTTCGTACGGCACAACCGTTAACCTTCGACAGCTACCGGAAAAACCGGATTACCGGTAGCCTGATTTTGATTGATGAAGGCACCAATGAAACCGTTGCAGCGGGGATGATTGTATAAAATATCAGAAGTGACCGCATCCAGAAAATTGTTTGGGGTAAACCTCGGGGTTGTAGTTATCAAAAAATTGTACGAAATATTTCCTACTCTGCGAAACCTCAGCGGTTCTCAGCGTTCTCAGCGGTTATTTTTTTAACCACGGAGAACGCGAAGGAGAATCACAGAGTACGCAGAGGGCCAGATTGAACAGAATAAGGATTTTTAGTCAACCTCGTTAGAAATTATTGGTAACTTCTATTCGTTTGCAAAAATTACAGGCAGCACAAACTTTTGTCGAACGGCAACTCCTTTTTGCGTAGCCGGTTCCCATTTGGTTGCGAGTGAAGTTACCAACTTAAAGGCTTCTTCATCGCATCCGTAACCAATTCCTTTAAGAAGTTTATGATTGGATGTTGTTCCATCCGGTTCAATAATCATTTCAATAAAAACTTTTCCTGACACACCACTTCTCCGGGCTTCTGCAGGCATGCGGAGCTTTTCATTGATCTCTTTGTAAAGGGCATCCATGCCACCTACCGGGATCGCAGATTTTTCAACGGTCAGAAACACCTGATCGTTTGATGCCGGTTCTGATTTTATGGGGATTTCAATAATTTCAGTTGACACCGGTTCTTTATGTTGGGCTGGTGGTCCAAGCTGGAAAATAATTGGCACCACATACTTTTGCCGCACAGCTACGCCTTTCTGGCGACCGGGGTTCCATTTGGTATTTGAATTCGAAATTATCCGTAACGCCTCTTCATCGCATCCAAGACCGATGCCTTTCAGTACCCGGTGATTGGAGGTTGTGCCATTGGGTTCAATGATGAATTCAACAAATACTTTCCCCTCAATTCCTTTTGCACGCGCTTCCTGTGGGTACTTCAGGTTGTCGCTGATCTCTTTATAAAATACTTCCATACCGCCAACAGGGGAGGCTGCTTCTTCCACCACCAGGAAAACACCATCTGCCGATTGCGACATATCGGCAATTTCCACCATAGCACCATCCGAACGAATAATCATTTCAACACGTTTCGAAAGCAGGTTGCCCTGGAGATCATAATCGTTCTGAACATTCATGAATAAAATACTTTCCGGACTGATGCGCTTGAGTTTTTCGGCATTTTCCGATTCGGCCTCCATATACATTAACTTGATGCCCGGGTTTTCGCGCTGAATTCGCTCCACTTGCTCGCGTAGGTGGGTCGGGAAATCACCCGCAATGGTGGTCGTTTCCGACATGCTTTCCATTTCGGCAATAATTTGATCCTGGCACGAAACGCCAATAAAGAACAACGTGGCGAACATCAGGATCATCCAGGATTTCCATTGCTTGATTTTGGTTTTGATGGTCTTCATCATGGTAATTCTTTTTAAGGTTAAGGAATTGTTGAAATGATTGGCCAGGGTAAGACCGGCAGAGGCGATGGCCGATTTTGCCAACAGGCTGCAATATTGATCTACTTCATCGGGTTTAACGGAGGTATCATCTGCCTCAAACTCGTGCACGATACTCAGTTCATGTTTGTACTGTTTCAGGAAGGGGTTGAACCAGAATAAAATCCGGATTAGTTCAATCAGAAAAATATCAAAGGAGTGAAACCGCTGTATGTGCACCTGTTCGTGCCGGATTATTCTTTCTTTATCCTCACGACTTAAGGAATAGGCCTTGCTAATGAAGATGTGATTCAGAAATGAAAACGCAAAGAAAGCCGGGTCGTTGACTTCGATAATTCGTTCTTGCGATTTGTACTGACGGATCCAGCGGAAGAGCCTGGTTACTTGCAGGAGTAACCGCAACACCAATAAAAGAACGATGGCTAAATATCCATACGCCAATAGAGCCCAATAATTTGTTGAAGTAGTGTTTTCGAAATCAGGTGCGATAGCGGATGGGGGAATCCAATCACCCGGCAGGGTATAACTCAGGGAAGGTATTGCGGTGTTTTCTGCCGGAATGGTTATCAAGGGTAACAACAGTGATAACATAATACCTGTCAGCAGGTAAATTCTTCTGAAGGTAAATTGCGTTTCATTACGTAATAACAACTTATAGAGAAGCAGGAAAAGCAATAATCCTGCATTCGCCTCAAGGAGGTAGTTTAGCCAGGTATTCATAATTATTCTGG
>CAZOYJ010000090.1:5556-13332 GCA_964583905.1 uncultured Roseivirgaceae bacterium | reverse complement strand
AAAAATAAGTTTAACCACAAAGGACACTAAGAATGCACAAAGCCTGCCTGCCGCAGGCAAGCGTCACAATGAAAAAACCCTGAATTGGAGCACTTTGTGTAGACCTTTGTGCTCTTCGTGGTTTTTGTATTCTATTTTTGATATGACCTCTAGTTGAGCGGGCTGCGCCCGCTCAACTAGTCTGCGCGGACTACGCCTTTTATCGATAGGTAATTTTAATCAGCCGCGCAACGGGCACATCATTCTTTAGAAAGAGATTTGTATGTACACACAAACCTAAAACCTGCAATCCGAAATCTGGAATCTGGAATTCGAAATCGGCAATCCGAAATCTAAAATCTAAAACTCAATTCGTCCCTTTCCTCACCGGCTTACCAGTGGTACCGCGTTGGATGCGGTTGAAGAGCGTACGGTGTCGCCAGTTATACCCGATTTCTTCCGGCCAGTAGAACTGCACCTTCACGTTCAACAACATATAGCCATCGTTGTTATCGGGGTTGCCACGTTTGCCGAGGCCGGGACGCACCGGATAGGTCGGATCGCGTTCGCGCCTGCGGTCGGCCATATCTATAGCCAACTGGCTTTTCAGTAAAGTCTCATCAACGTACCGGGTAGAACTTACATCATCCAGGTAATCGGTAAAGGTGGTGCGGTATCCAAACTCGACAATGATGTTATAAAACGGATGCGGCACGAATTTTACCCCGATGCCGTAGGGGATGACGGGCTGAATACGGCTGTAGTTTACCAGCTCGGTTTGGAGGGGCTTGAGTGCTACTTTCTCCCCATCTTTATGCTCGGCTTTTGGATTGGTGTATAGTAACCCGATACCAGCAAAACCATATACGTTTACGCGCGGCCGCTGGTAATACCGCTGCCCCATTTTAAACAAGCTGACCGTACCGCCCAGGGTAAACTCCAGATTTCCGGAAAAAAAGGAAAGGTTCCGTTCAACACGATCGTCATCGGCCTTGGAGTCATCTCCGGCCAGCCGGAAGTAGGTGAGCTCGGTGCGGGCGCTTACCCGCGGGGTAAAGTAAAATTCGGCCCCCACCAGGATGTTGTACCGCGTGCGGCCCCACTCGCCCGGGTTCACCAGGTCGCCAAAGTAGTTGGCGGAGCCGGAGCCTACGGTGAGGATGAGGTTCCGTTCCCTGCGCACAGCATAAAAACTCTGGGCATCAAGCCATTCCGGGAGAAAAAGCAGGAGGAACAAAAAAACGCGGAATACTCTCATGCAGGCCTTTTATTATCCTTTAAAGGTAAAAAATATAACCCTTTTTAAAAACCTAATTTCAGGCCAGCACTTCCTTTACTTTTTGCGCGGCATCCTTTAACACAATGGCGGAATATACCTTGAGTCCGCTTTGCTCAATAATTTTTGCACCCTCTTCTGCATTCGTGCCTTGCAGCCTGACAATGATGGGCACGTTGATGTTGCCGATCTTTTTGTAGGCTTCCACCACCCCGTTGGCTACGCGGTCGCACCGCACAATGCCTCCGAAGATGTTGATGAGGATGGCTTTCACATTCGGATCTTTGAGAATGATCCGGAAGCCGGCTTCCACCGTTTCGGCATTGGCGCCACCGCCCACATCAAGGAAGTTGGCCGGCTCACCGCCCGAGAGTTTGATGATGTCCATGGTGGCCATGGCCAGCCCGGCACCGTTCACCATGCACCCTACATTGCCGTCAAGTTTTACGTAATTCAACCCGGCCTTGCCGGCTTCCACTTCCAGCGGATCTTCTTCGGTGATGTCGCGTAACTCGGCCAGGTCGTGGTGGCGGAAGAGGGCGTTGTCATCCAGGTTAACTTTGGAATCGACTGCCAGAATTTTGTTGTCGGAGGTTTTCAGCAACGGATTGATTTCAAACATGGAAGCATCCAGGCCGACATACGCATTATATAAGGAGTGGATAAACTTCACCCCTTCCTTAAACGCGTTCCCTTCCCAGCCCATGGCAAAGGCTACCTTGCGCGCCTGGAAGGGCTGCAGGCCGATGGTGGGATCAATCCATTCCTTCACAATTTTTTCCGGATGGGTTTCCGCCACTTCTTCGATGTTCACACCGCCTTCGGTAGAGGCCATGATTACGGGAATGCCTTTGGAGCGGTCGAGCAGGATGCTCATATAATATTCTTTCGGTTCGTGTTCGCCCGGGTAATACACGTCTTCGGCAATCAATACTTTGTTTACTTTCTTTCCTTCCGCACCGGTTTGAATGGTGACGAGCGTTCCGCCCAAAATGCCTTTTACTTTTTCGGGCACTTCGCTCATACCTTTGGCCAGCACTACGCCTTTTGATCCGGTTTCTTTTATCGTGCCTTTCCCGCGACCACCGGCATGAATCTGTGATTTGATAACAAACCACTGCGTGCCGGTTTCAGCCTGCAGTTCTTTGGCGGCTTGCACCGCTGCATCGGGTGTATCGGCTACGATGCCACGTTGAACGGCCACACCATATTTTCTGAGGATTTCCTTGCCCTGATATTCGTGTATGTTCATGGAGTTTTTATTTTGAGGCTAAACTACTTTATTTAACCTTTTAATTCAAAAATCCTTCGTGAATACTGCACTCGTTCAAGCCTCCGACATACATAAATCCTACGGACCGTTGAAGGTGCTGAAAGGCATTCACCTTTCGGTGAACCACGGTGAGGTGGTGGCGATTGTCGGGGCTTCGGGTGCCGGCAAGAGTACCTTGTTGCACATCCTCGGCACCCTCGATCGCCCGGATTCGGGCAAGGTGATGCTCGATAACCAGGACGTGTTTGCGTACTCGTCCCGAACCCTGGCGGCCTTTCGCAACCGGTCGATCGGGTTTGTGTTTCAGTTTCACAATTTGTTGCCCGAGTTTTCTGCACTTGAAAATGTGATGATGCCGGGATGGATAGCCGGAACCGCGCAGGCGGAAGTACGGAGCCGCGCGCAAGATTTATTAGCGTTACTGGGTTTGACGGAGCGTGCCGAACATAAACCTTCGGAGCTTTCGGGCGGGGAGCAGCAACGTACAGCGGTAGCGCGTGCCCTCATCAACCGTCCGAAACTTATTTTAGCGGATGAACCCAGCGGTAACCTCGACTCGCGCCACGCACAGGAATTGCATCAACTGTTTTTTGATCTGCGCAAGCAGTTAAACCAAACGTTCATTATTGTTACCCACAATACTGAGTTTGCCCGCATGGCCGACCGGATTATTGAACTGAAGGATGGGATGGTGAAATAATTTCAGATTTCAAATTTCAAATTGGAATAATATTGGCCGTTGTTGGTGTTGCGCGATAGAATGCGCGCAGGCTCACCAACAACGAAACCCAAACCCGCAATTCGTCCTGATATCGTGAACCGGAATCATGGTATTCATGGTATTCATGGTATTGAAAGATGTCCTTGTTGGTGAACAACACCAACAAGGGCGAGAATAATCTGGAATCTGGAATCTGAAATCTATTTTACCGCTTCCGCTTATACCCGTACTTGTTTTTCTTCACCGGTTTACGTTTAACCTCCTTGTCTTTCGTACTCTTTCCTTTCTTCGCTTCCTGCAGGTTGAAGCCGAACATATACGCAGCCGTCAGGCTTAATACTTTTTCATTCGCGCGCAGGTTGTCTTCAAACTCGACCCAACTATAGGTAGCGCTGTTTCGATCGCCATAAAAGGTATGACCGGCTGTATACCGAAGTTCCACCAATACCTTTTGGGTTTTGGTAATCGGGGCATTTAAACCGATACCAATATCCAACCCGAACAACCACCGGTTTATATTGTTGAGGTACATCTTATCAAATTGCCCGAGGTCAGGTTCCTGATTGAACACCAGGGTATAAGGCGAGCCTTCATTATCCGCCAACCCGATGGTGCCCTTTCCGCCCAGCCAGTAATTAATGTGGGGCCCGATGTTTATAAAGATATCGGCCGGCAGGTTGGGCCCGAGGTTTACTTTCACATTGCGTCTGAGCAACATCACCATGTCGGTATAGTGGTAGGTAGCTTTATTCTTTCCAAAGCCTTCGTTAAACCGGATGTGGCGGCCCTTTTGGGAGTAGCCACCTTCCAGCACACAGGTGTAGTATTTACCGAGGGGAAAAGTAATGATGCCCGCACCGTAGTAACCCACCACCGGGCGACTATCGAAACGTTTTCCATCATCGCGATCGCCAAACTTCGACCACGCGATAAGGGGTCCGGCCTTCAAGCCCAACGAAAACTCCTGCCCGTAGAGCGAAAGCGCTGTACCAACTAAAATAAAAAGCGTAAAAAATAACCTTTTAGCGACAAAATTTAAACGAGAGGTTGTCATCATTGTTAAGTAATCTGCAATTTTATTGGTAAATTACCCTGAAATTTAATGTTTTTTTTCAAGGTTACAGTGTGGCGTGTTACTTGAAACAATTAACGGTATGGATGTAAGGTTAACTTTTTAATTTAGTCGCTAAACCTGATTGATGACACGTGTAAAGGCCCTGTTCTGCTTATACGTATTTTTTCTTCCGCTTAGCCTAACCGCGCAGGATTTAACAAACTTCACACAGTTTTTTATAAATCCTTATACGTTCAATCCATCGTATGCGGGAATAGAGGGGAGGAGCGCACTCTTTTTAGCTTACCGGAAACAGTGGGCCGGCATTGAGGGTGCGCCTACCATTGCCAATTTCAGTTTTCACACACCGCTGGCGGGCGGCCTTAACTTCGGGTTGAACCTGGCCAACGACACGCGCGGCATTCTCAACACTTCCGGCATGATGCTTACGCTTGGATACACCGTTGCGTTGGAGCATCAGAAATTTATTCGCTTCGGGTTATCGGGTGGTGCGGTGTGGAATGGCATTGATACGAAAGAGATTCCCGACCTCACCGATCCGGCCTTGATGAATTTACTGGATAAGAATTTCTCCCTGCAGGGAAATGCAGGGATTTCCGTACACTTGAAATCGTTTCACTTTGGCGCTTCGTTGCCCAATATTTTTTCACCCTCGTTCGTCAGCCCGGATGCGTTTACCATCACCGATGTGAAGCCGTTTCAATACATGTTGTTTCATGCCAGCAACCGGTTTTACTTTGGCAACGACCGGAATATTTTTGAACCCTACGTATTATACCGAATGCATTTTGGTCCAGGGCCGGAAGAAACCCTTCCGCCTCAGTTCGAGGTAGCCGGTGTACTGCACTTAAACCATGCCGTATGGCTGGGGGGTTCGTATAAGCAAGATTACGGCATCTCGGCCTTGGGCGGCATAAAAAATCATTTCTTTTTGATCGGAGCTTCGTATTCGTTGAAAAATTCAGGCATCAATGAACTGAACAGCCCGACTTACGAAATCCAGATGAGTTACATCTTCGGTCCGAAGAAAAAAGACAAGCCGGTTTATTCCTTTATCAACTCTGAAAAACCGAAGAAGCCGGTTCGCAAATCCGCGAGTGAGTTGTTGGCCGAGAAGCGCAAGCAGGAAGAACTCGAGAAGAAAAAAGCGCAGGAAGTTAAACCCGAACCTAAACCTGAACCTGAACCTGAACCTGTTGTTGTTACGCCTCCGGTGGTTACCCCACCGGTACGCGAACCGGAAGTCCTACAACCCATACAGAAAGATCCTGTGGTAACGCCTCCGGTAAAAGAACCGGTTGTTACCCAACCCCCTGTTCAGCAGCAGCCGGTGGTCACCACACCGCCCGTAAAACAAGACCCGGTTGTAACCCCACCGGTGGTTACTCCGCCTGTGAAAACTGATCCGGTAGTTACCCAACCATTGGAAGAGCATATCCATGATGCAGGGCCGCGGTTTAAAAATGAAAAATTCGGACCGGCCTTATTGGGGTCGGATGAATTGGAAAAAAGTCAGTTGGCCATGTTGGAAGCCCATGCCCGTGATCCGAATGCCGAGCATGGCGAAATCCAGGCGCAGGCCACCCATGTAACCGTGAAGCGGGGTCCTCATCCGAACGAGTTGGAGGTCGGGCATTTTGTAATTGTCGGGGCCTTTAAGGTGCGCGCCAATGCCGAAAAGTATAAATCCAGGCTTATGGAGATGAGTTTTGTCGCGGATTTTGGTCATTTAACGGAAAAGGGACTGTGGTACGTTTACATTTCCCGGACAGACGATATTGACCTGGCACGAACCAATCGCGACAAATACCGAAAAATGAGTATCTTCAAGGATGCCTGGTTGCTCTCCGTAGAACATTAACATTAAGGGTTATGAAGCAGACGGGATTTTTATTTGGAATACTACTGGGCCTGCACGTTGCCGTGGCCCAAACCCCGCGTATTGAAAAAGTTATCCCGGCCGTTTCGCACCCGACTTCCACCCTAGAAATTACCGGCAGTGGGTTCAGCAATTCGGCCGGACAACTGGTGGTTTGGTTCGGTGCGGTGAAAGGAAAAATACGCTCATCCTCCGAAACATCCATTATCGTAGAAGTGCCGCCCCAGGCCCGGTTAAGCGAAGTGGAAGTGATTCACCTCCAAAGCGGGAAGTCGGCCAAATCGGCTGTTAAGTTTACGCCCACCTTTTTGGGTAAAAATCCATTCCAGACTACCTTCAGCAAGTTCACCCGATCCAGCAGCGAAGAATTGAATGATTTGTGCATCTGCGATGTCAACGATGATGGCAAGCCCGACATTATCGCCACGAAGTTGTTGGATGGTGCAAACACGTTATCGATTATGCTTAACCAAAGTACCATATCGGCCAACAACTCAACCATCAGTTTCGGATCCACCATCAACCGCCCTATCGGATTTGCAACGTTTAATGTTATTTGCGGGGATCTGAATGGTGATGGCAAGCCTGAGATCATCGCCACGCGGGGCGGTAACACTACCGTGAACTCCGTCTTTATTATTCCCAACAACAGTTCAAACGGAACGCTCTCGTTGGGTGATGTGGTACAGCTCGACCTGGCCGGTTCGGGAGATTTCGCCCGCGAAGTGGCCGTCCGCGATTTGAATGGCGATGGCAAACCCGAAATCATCGTCACCAACGCGCAAAACAATACGCTCTATATTTTTGAAAACAAACTGGCTGGATTAACCATCACGCGGGAAGGTTTCCCTATAATTTCCCGGGTGGTTTCGGCCCTTACGAATACCCACGGACTGGAAGTTCAGGATTTTAACGGAGACGGTTGGCCCGACATTGCCGTGTCGGCCATCGGTACCAATAAAATCTCCATCCTGATCAACCCGGCCAACAACACGCTGAACTTTTCATCCGCCACCAATTTCTCCGTCAGCGGAGCAGTGAACATTTACGACATCGTTGCTGCAGATTTTAATATGGATGGCCGACTTGACCTGGCGGTTTCCGACCAGAGTGTCTCGTCCAATAAAATTTTTGTGTTGCTGAACAACTACCCGGTATTTACTTCCGTGAACACCACCACCGGGCTTGCCAATCCGGGTGCGTATGGTATCGATGTGGCAGATATGAACGGTGATGGGCATGTTGATATTGTGGCGGCCAGCCGCGATGCCATCGCACAGATTAATATTTTCATCAACAATGGCGCAACTACCCCTGCTTTCACACAATATAAGCTTACCAATGCGCTTACCGGGATACTGTATCCCTCACGGTATGTGCGGGGGGCGGGCGACCTGGATGGTGACGGCAAGCCCGACATTGCTGCAGTGATGCGCGGGTTAGGTGTGTTTGCTGTTGATGTTTACAAGAATCAGAACTGCCATCAGCCCAAAATTTTGAATGGTGAAGAAGTGCGCATTTTCACCGGCCAGTCGGTAACATTGGAAGCCGTGCCGATGCCGGGTGTTGCGTT
>CAZOYJ010000090.1:0-5546 GCA_964583905.1 uncultured Roseivirgaceae bacterium | reverse complement strand
CACCGGGGCTACCGGACCAACCGCTACGGTAACTTCGGCCAATGCCGGAACGGTTACCCTTACCGCTACTGGCGAAGGTGGAACGTGTTCTGTACAAACTTCGATTAACGTCATCGCGGGTGCGGGTGCAGCGCCAGCCAAGCCTGTCATCACCGGCCCCGATGGGGTATGTGCAGGATCAACCATTACACTTACCACCGCTTCGGTATCCGGGTCGCCCACCTACCAATGGTCGGGGCCCAATAATTTTTATGCCGAGACCTCCGTACCCAATATAACTATAACATCCAGCGCGAATGCCTCTTTTACAGGCACCTACGGGCTTATTGTCAAGGTGGGTGATTGCTTCAGTACACCTTCTGATCCGAAAACCATCACCGTTGTAGAGCCTGCAGGTTTTTCCATCAGCAGTTCGGCCGGAAACAATGGTGTATGTGCGGGGCAGTCGGTTACCCTTTCTGTAACGCCCATTACAGGCTACACCTATCAATGGAAAAAAGGCGGAACCAACATTGGTGGAGCCACCAATTCCTCGTACACCATCAATCCAGCTAACACTTCCCATGCCGGAGCGTATACCGTGGCCATTGCGCACCAAACCATCTTGAATTGCGATAGCGAAACCAATGCTTTTAATCTTCAGGTACTCACCGCCCCGGTTGCGGTGATTTCCACCACACCTGCGCTTACGGAAGTGTGTGTGGGTACGCAGGTAACTTTTTCTGCAGCGAATTCTACGGTTGATAATGCTGCCACCGTTACCTATGCTTGGGATTTTGGAAATGGCGCCTCGGGTTCGGGGATCACCGCCTCGCATACGTACCAGGCGGCACGCGCAACAACGGTTGCTTCCCTAACCATTACCTATTCAGGTTCGGGCTGCACCGCCACCACTTCCACCACCAGCTTTGCGGTGAATGCCGCCACCGCACCAGCTATCTCGGCTGATCCACAGGTAACGGAAATTTGTGGAAACGGTACGGAAACCGTGACCCTCACGGTTACGGGTACCTTTAATTCCTATGCATGGAGTACCAATGCTACCGGATCTTCCATTGAAGTGAAGGCGCCCGGTACGTACAGCGTGAATACACGGGATGCCAACGGATGTTCGGGCACAGCCGAACTTGTACTGTCACCCAAACCCGGATGCGAAGCCGGTACCGTAGCTGCCATTAAAATTACCGTACCCAAAATATTCACGCCTAACGATGACAGCAGCAATGATTTCTGGCTCATTGATGGACTAGAAGAATATCCGGATTGCATCATGAGTATTTTTGACGGGCGTGGCAGACGGATTTTTGAAGCTGCAGGAAGTGTGTTGAACAACAGTCCGTGGGATGGAAGAGCATCCGGAGGACCAGTGCCCGATGGCACCTATTATTATGTATTTGGCTGCCCCAATGGGGCGCGTGCTACCGGTAGTGTGTTGATCGTGCGATAAGGATTATATTGAGTATTTTTAAACTGAAGTATAACTACAGAACACAACGGATAATATCTGGTATATGGTGAGGAATCTTGATTGGGAGTCGTCTAAGTTGAAAGGCTTTTTGTTGGTGGTTTTAGTAGGCTTATCCCATACCCTTTGGGGTCAGGGCAATACGCCTCCCACCAATCGTCCGTGCGATTTCCGGAATTATCCCGGGCAGGTATGTCCCGAGGAGTGCGTTGCACCTTCTTCAACATCCGAGACCGGCTGTAACTGCTTTGATGGTATTGACAACGATGGCGATGGCCTGTACGATGGAGGTGACCCGGATTGTTTGGAGTTTTACCTTGATCCCTGGTTACCTGGTGGTGATTGTAGTGTAACCCCTCCGGGAGCGTTAACTCCTTTCGATTTGGTAGGTCCGCCAACCCGGTCGGGCCAGAACACTGCCGATAATCAATCGAAAGTTGTTTCAGGTGATGTAGACGGCAACGGCATTCCCGATGTGCTGATTACCTCCAAGTGGAATGCGGAGGTGCGGTTGATTTCAACCACGACACAAGCGGGCCTACCGTCACTCAATAATAATCAGCCCATCAACTTTGCCAATGGCGATGTTATGGCCGACTTCCGGTTGGCGAGCGCTGCTATTTATAATCAGTTTGCCAATAAAGGGTATGGAAGCGGAACCAACGACATCAAGAACCTGCTGTTTGAACACGAAGTATTGATTGCCGACATCAATCAGGATGGTAAGGCCGAAGTATTTGCCGTAGTCAGCCACCGGAAAGGTGCGCCTACCAGCCCGCCAGATGCCTTCTTTCTCGTTGGTCTTCAACTTAACCGTTATGGGGCCCAAGGATTGCAAATGATACCGGGTTATCCCGTGTGGTTGGGTTCCAACCGACCCGGCACGTTTGGCATTGCCGATATGGATGGGGATGGAAAGGCCGAGGTTTACCTGCGCGACCGGATTTTTGCTGCCGAAAACGGAAAGCTGCTGGCGAGTGAAGGCGGCAAGGGCATGAACAATACCGCCTTATGGGATATTGATGTGAGTTCTGCCCCTGTTGCCATTGATATTAAAGCTGCCGGTGCCGATAACTTTGTGATGGAATTGGTGGTGGGATCAAAAATTTATAGGGTACCCAACCTCACCAACCGGGCTGCGGGCCCTCCAGGAACCCTTACGCTTTGGCGGGATATGAACTCACTCACTTTTGACATCAACGGTGATGGGATTCCCGATCAATACTTTGTCAAACTCATGAACGACCCGGCCGAATATGGCATTGATACCCACAGCAGTACGAGCGTTGCGGATATCGATAAAGACGGACATGTGGATGTGATCATTACCGGGGCCTTGAATTCCTCTTCAGGGCGAACAACGATTTTCTCTTGGAACGTTCAAGCCAATACGGTTACCGGCATCATGACGCCCAACAGCGCTGAGTTGGGATTACCCAACGGCCCAGGCCCGGAAGCAAAAAATTTATACGATAATTACCTGAACGGATGGATCTGGGGTACGGGGCGAGTGAACATTGGCGATGCCAATGCCGATGGACACCTCGATCTGTTGTTTATTGCCGGTAATCAATTGTTTTGTTATACCGCAAGCGGTTCCCCCAATTCATTAACCAAACTCTGGGAACGAACGATTAATGATTCACGGTCGGGGGTGCTTACCGTTACCATTTATGATTTTGATAACAACGGTACTACTGAGGTGGTGTACCGCGATTCATACGAATTGGCCATCATCGATGGATTAACCGGCCAGAATAAATTATGGAGTCGCATTTGTATGTCGCATACCTATACCGAAGGCCCCATCATTGCCGATGTGGACGGTGACGGCAACACCGACATTTGTGTGGCCTGTAACTTCAGCGACAACGTAAACCAGTTTAACATCAATGCGGGTATTCAGCAGCAAGCGCTGGGCGAGGTGCGCATGTACTTTTCGAGTGGCGAGTGGTTGCCTACCCGGCAGGTGTGGAACCAGCCGGGGTATTTTGTGGTGAATATTTTAGATGACCTCACGCTTCCATTTCCTCAGTTTGATATCGCGACAGGGTTTGTTGGGAATTGTGGAGTTGGCCCTCCAGGTCAACGACAACCCTTTAACGTGTTTCTTAACCAGGTACCGTTTTTGAGCGGAACAGGTTGCCCTATATTTCCGGCTCCCGACCTGACCTTTATTGGCGATGACCCGAACGACCCGAATGTAGATCCGGATGATCCCAATTACTTTCCAAAAGTTTTTGTTGACCCCAATATTTGCGGTAATGTCGATTTGCGAGTCGGTTTTAACATCACCAACTCGGGGGCCATTCCCATCAGTACGTCCATACCGGTAAGCTTTTACAACGGCAGTCCGTACGATGTGAATAATCCCGGCACACTGCTGCACAGTGCCTCTATCAACATCAACAACCTGCGTGTAGGGGATACACTTTCGATTGGCGATTTGTTGGATTCGGAAGGTAATATACTCCGTCAGGGCGATCAGCCCTTTATTGCCTTTGATGGCCCTGGAAATCAATTTCTACTGTATGTGGTACTGTATAATGACGGAACACAAATTCCTATCGATACTACCACCAACCAAAACAACAACGGCCAAACCCAGGGCGGCCCCGAGTGTGATATCACCAATAATTTCTGGCCGATACTGGTAACGCCTAAACCGTTTACGGTAAACATTGATTCTATCCCGGATACGGAGTGTGAAGGTGTAGCATTAGGCATAGGGGGTTTGATTGCACACATTGCAGTCGGAGCCGATACGGTGATTGATTTAAGTCCGTATACCTTTCAATGGTTTGAAAGTGATGCCGTGACTCCAATTCCAGGAGAAACCAATTACAATATAAATGGACTGGTTGCTGGTGATTATTATGTGGTCATCACCAATGTAGAGAAAGGGTGTGCTTCGGACCCCATATTAGGACAGGTTACCAATGGGCCCTTGGGTATCCCGGGGCTGACGGTTCAAAAACTTTCGGATCAGGAAACTTGCGAGCCTCCCGATGGGGCAGCACAAGCTGATATTGTGGGTGGTACTGCCGGATATGACTTCGACTGGATAAGGGATGGATTTTCTGTGGGTATTCACTCGGCTTTATTACAAGGTGTTCCTGCCGGAGATTATACCGTGATTGTTACGCTTGCAGGAAGCCCCTGTGTATTGGATGAAACCGTAACCATAATCGATCAGGCTTTTGAACCACAGGTTACGCCTTTCAAGGAAGATGTGGTTAACTGTTTGGATGCCAGTAGCGGAAAGCTGTTTGCCATCGGTCAAAGCAATGTACCGGGGGTAACCGATCCCAATGACTCTACGCTTTTCCGGTTCGACTGGTATTTCTTTGATCCGGCAACCCAAACCCGGGGCAGTTTATTACCCGGCAATACCGGAAATCCTACAATAACCGGAGTTGAACCTGGATTTTATGAGGTGTTGGTAACGGAATATTCCACCGGTTGTACTGATGGCGGATTTGGCTCAGGCCTGATCGAAGTGCTGGACGCCACCTTTATTCCTGAAATTTTCTTCACCGAGCTTGCTCCGCAAACTTCGTGCGATCCGCTTCAACCCAATGGAAGGCTACAGGCGGATGCTATCTCCAATGGAGTAATCCTCGACCCGAATGATTTTATCTTCGAATGGTTTGAAGGCCAGAATACCTCCACACCCCATCCCGGAGGTACTTCCGGCATTAACGGCCAGGTTGCCGAGAATGTAAAGGGCGGGGGACAGGCGTACACGGTTCGCATCACCACAGCCAATAACTGTTCGGTAATTGGTGATACCGTGGTGACCGAAATCATTATCTACCCGCTGGTAGCCTTAACCACCACGCCTAACTCAGTGTGCGACCAGGCGCTTGGGTTTACCGGAAGTGTACTTTCTACCGTTACCTTCGATGGCAACACCATCACGGCACCAAATGCCGATTATTCTTTCCGGTGGTACGATGGTACCATTGCCAATCCGGTCAACGAACGGGCAGCGGATTTTAACAATCAAAACCTTACCCAACTCGACAGCGGTTTTTATACCCTTGTAGTGACCAATGAAGTGCTGCATTGCCCTTCCATT
>CAZOYJ010000089.1:0-13544 GCA_964583905.1 uncultured Roseivirgaceae bacterium | reverse complement strand
CGGGCAAAGAAAAATCCGAACCGCGTTGTGTTTGCAGAAGCCCATCATTATAAAATCTTGAAAGCTGCGCAAACCCTGCAAGACGAAGGAATAGCCAACCCTATATTATTGGGTGATGCCGATGAAATTCAACGACTCATCAACGAACATAAACTTGATTTAGATTGTCCGATTATTTACCCGCGCAAGGAAACGCAGAAAGTTGAAGAATTCGCACAGGTACTCTACAAGAAACGCCAGCGAAAAGGATTAACCATCCGGGATTGCCAACAATTGATGCGCGACCGGAATTACTTCGGTGCCATGATGGTGGAAATGGGTGAGGCTGATGCGCTGGTATCCGGGCTTACCAAAGACTACCCGAAAACCATCCTCCCTTCCCTTCAGATAATCGGCATGGCCAAAGAGGTTCAGCGGGTGGCCGGCATGTATATCATCCTCAATAAAAAAGGAACCTTCTTCTTTGCCGATACTACCGTGAATGTTAATCCCAATGCAGAAGAACTCGTTGACATCATCACGCTAACAGCTCGTGGCGTTCAGTTCTTCGATATGGAACCACGCATTGCCGTACTTTCGTATTCCAACTTTGGTTCATCCAAAGGTGAAGTTCCGGAGAAAACCCGTGAGGCGGTGAAACTCGCCCGGCAAAAACACCCTGGCCTGATTATCGATGGCGACATCCAGGCCAATGTGGCTTTTAATACGGAGATCCAAAAAGAAACCTATCCGTTCAGCGCATTGGTGGATGGGGGCGCCAACACGTTAATCTTCCCGAACCTGGCTTCCGGAAACATTGCCTATAAATTATTGATGGAAATTGGCGGTGCCGAAACCATCGGCCCGATTTTACTGGGCATGAAAAAGCCGGTTCACATTTTACAATTAGGCAGCTCCATCCGCGAAATTGTTAACATGGCAGCCATTGCCGTGGTGGATGCTCAGTTGCATGAACAAAATGAACACTTTTAACCGCGATCCGGCTTTCTGGAATTACCGGTCAGTGTCGTTTTGTTAAGCCCACGCGCGGTGGTGATATTATTCTTATCTAAAACGCCAATGAATTACCTGTTGTAATTCCCAAAAGAATTCTTCAATCTTGAATGCTGAAATGGCATTCCGGTATGATTTCATTTCTTAAAGGACGACTCGTACAAAAAGATCCTACCCATGTAGTGGTTGATGTAAATGGTGTGGGTTACCACCTGAACATTTCCCTGCAAACTTTCTCGGAGATCAAGGATCAGGAAAACACATTTCTGCATGCGCATCTTTCTATTCGTGAAGATGCCCATGTACTCTACGGTTTCAGCACCCCAAGTGAGAAGAAATTATTCCAGTTATTGATTTCGGTAAACGGTGTCGGGCCAAGCACGGCTATCGTTATGCTCTCCTACCTTTCTTCAGAAGAGTTGAAAGCCGCCATTGTTCAGGAAGATACGGCCACCCTACAGCGTATTAAAGGAATAGGCGGTAAAACCGCCCAAAGGGTAATTATTGAATTAAAAGATAAACTGCGTAAAGACCTGTCTGAAGATGCTTCTGGTTCGATACCCGGTATGAAACACAATACCCTGCGCAGTGAGGCGTTATCTGCATTAATCACCTTGGGTATAACTAAAAGTGCTGCCGAGAAAAGTGTAGATGCCGTCCTGAAAAAGTCAGGAAATACCGTTACTTTGGAAGATTTAGTTAAACAAGCTCTGAAAAACGCCTGAGCCACGCTTGACGCTGAAACGAATCACGTACCTATCCGCTGTAGCGATTACCCTGCTCATAGCCGGGCAACCTGTCGCTGCTGTTCATGCTGAATTTTTTTTTCAGCAACAGGATACCATACGCACGCCCCGACCTGATACTACCACACAGCAATCTTACCGCCCAAGCCGCAGACCAACCTTTCAATTACGCGACCGGTATGGCGATCCGTTTTCAAACACATCAACCGCTTCACCACTCTTCTTAAAAGACCCAACCAAAATTAATTACGAAATCGAACTCGACTCCAGTCTGAACTATACCCTCTACGAAAAAATAGGCGACTTCCATTACCGCCCCATTACCACCATGTCGCTGGAAGAGTTTAACGAATACCAAAACCGGCAAATGCTGAGAGGGTATTGGCAGGGCAAATCGCGGAGCATGGATGGCGAAAGTGCCGTAAGCAGCCGGGGGCTTGCGCCTAAAATTTATATCAGCCCGATGCTTGACCGGATTTTTGGCGGAAGTTACGTTGAACTTGTTCCGCGTGGCTTTGTTACACTTGATTTCGGGGCGGCCTTTCAACGCATCGACAATCCCAACATCCCCATTCGCCAACAGCGTAACGGAGGGTTTGAATTTGATCAGCAAATCAACATGAGTGTAATGGGTAAGGTGGGTGAAAAACTTGCCGTGAACGCCAACTTCGACAACAACAACTCTTTTGATTTTCAGAATAACATGAAGGTGGAGTATACCGGCTTCAAGGAAGACATTTTAAAGAAGCTGGAAATTGGTAACGTCAGCTTGCCACTCAACAATACCCTCATACAAGGTTCTCAAAACCTGTTTGGCGTTAAAGCGCAATTGCAATTCGGTAAATTGTTTGTCACTGCAGTTGCTTCCACACAACGCGGCAAGGTTGCTTCCATAGATATCCCGGGCGGCAACAGCGGGCAAGGACGCCCGTTTGAATTGGTGGCCTCCGGTTACGATGAAAACCGGCATTTTTTCCTCGGTCATTTCTTCCGCGATAATTTTGAAACGTGGCTGGCCAATCCTCCACAAATTTTTTCCGGGATAAATATTACACGCGTTGAAGTATACATCCTTAACCGGAACAATGATACCCGAACGTTACGCAACGTTGTGGGCCTTATGGATTTGGGTGAACCCAGCCGTATTTACAACAGCACGGTTATCCCGGCCGGGGGCAACCTGCCCAACACCAACGATGCCAATAACCTGTTTAACGATATCCGCAATTTCAATCGCAATGCCGATGGCATCAACCAATTACTCGACAGTTATTTTTCAGGAGACGTTAACAACGGTACCGATTATGAAAAAATAACCGGGGCCCGAATTCTTAATCCAACCGAATATACCTTCCATAAACAACTCGGCTACATTACGCTTACGCGGAAACTTCAAAACGATGAAGCCCTTGCCGTGGCGTATGAATACACCTATAATGGACGCAGTTATAAGGTAGGTGAGCTTTCGGAAGATTACGCCAGCCGCCCCGATAACGAAGTGATTTTTTTGAAAATGCTTCGCCCGCGCAAGGTGAGCATTCGTGATCAGCAGAGAAGGATCATTCCTACCTGGGACCTGATGATGAAAAACATTTACTCGCTTAATGTGAGCCAGTTGTCACGCGAAGGGTTTCAACTTCGCATCATCTACCGCGATGACCGCTCCGGTATCGATAACCCCCAACTCCAGGAAGGCGAAAGTGCACGAAACCGCCAGCTCATTGAAATTTTTGGATTGGATAAACTCAATCCCAACAACGACCCGCAGCGCGATGGAAACTTCGACTACGTGGAAGGCGTTACTGTAAATTCACAAACGGGTCTCATCATCTTTCCGTTTCTTGAACCTTTTGATAAAGCGTTGCGCAATGCCTTTCGAAACGACCCGAATGAAGCTTTCCTGGTACAGAAGTATGTATACGATACACTTTACCGCACCACCCGGGCCGATGCAGAATTGGTTGCCACCAAAAATAAATTTTTCTTAACCGGTACGTATTCGGCCGGATCATCAAAAGAAATTATGATTCCCGGCTTTGGCGTATCGCCCGGCTCGGTACGCGTTTATGCCGGTGGAACGCCCCTCATGGAAGGAACAGAATATACGGTTGACTACACCTTCGGCCGTGTAACGATTTTAAGTGATGCAATTCTGAACTCCGGAAAAAACATCAGCGTACAGTACGAACAATCTGATCCATTCGCATTTCAAACCCGGTCGCTGGTAGGTACGCGTTTTGATTACCAATTGAACGATGACATCAGCCTCGGATCAACCTTACTCTATTATAATGAGCGTCCATTGATTACCCGTAACGCTATCGGAACAGAACCTGCACGAAACGTACAATACGGATTTGATTTCAACATGCGCAAAAACAGCCGGGTGTTAACGAAATTAATTGATGCCTTACCGGGAGTTCAAACCAAAGAACTTTCCAGTATCAACTGGAGCGGAGAATTTGCGCAACTCCTTCCCGGAACTTCCAACATCGTGGATGGTGAGGGAACGGGGTACATCGATGATTTTGAAAACACCGCTACCCCCTACTCATTAATGAGTCCCTCTACCTGGAAAATAGCTGCAACTCCGCGCACCAACGACAACCGTTTTGATCCGAGTAACGGAGCGATTAACGATGTGCGGGCAGGCTTCAAGCGGGCTAAGCTGGCGTGGTACATCATCGACAACCAGTTTTACCGCGATGGTGGCCGGTTTAAACCGGGCAACATTTCCACGCGCGACCTTGAAAATCATTATGTGCGCGCGGTGAAACCAACGGAAATTTTCCCCAATTTCAATCCGCCCCAGGGTAACTTCTTTGAAACCGTATTGGACATTGCCTACTATCCCTACGAACGCGGACCGTATAATTACAACCCCGATTTAACCGTAAATGCCGATCTGCCAAACCCAAAAAACAATTGGGCGGGTATTACAACAGCCATTCGTACAGAAGTTGATTTTGATAAAGCCAACATCGAATACATTGAATTCTGGATGCTTGATCCGTTCATAAACGCGTCTGATAATGGCCGCATTATTGATGGCCGGTTCAATAATTTCAATACAACAGGCGGCAAACTTATTTTTCACCTGGGTAGTATCTCTGAAGATGTAATCCGGGATGGCAAGCATGGTTTTGAAAACGGCCTGCCTCCGGATGGCGACCTGACTACCGCCACCGAAAATGAGTGGGGGTATGTTACCAATCGTCAGTATATCACCAACGCCTTTGATAACTCAGCGGGTTCACGCGCTAACCAGGATGTAGGTTGGGATGGCATCGGTAATGCCGTTGAAGTCCAGAAGTTTCAGAACTTCCTTAATGCACTTAATCCTTCGGCACGGGCCATCGTACTTAATGATCCCTCTGCCGATGACTTCCAGTTTTTCCTTGGCGGTGATCTGGATACCCGCGATGCTAAAATGCTGGAGCGCTACAAAAATTTTAACGGACTGGATGGCAACACCCCCATTAGCTCGGGAAGCGACATTCCACGATCAAACGGTTTCTTACCCGATAACGAAGACCTGAATGCGGATAATACACTGAACGAACTGGAAGAATACTATGCGTATGAAGTTGACCTGAGGCCCGGCCAGCTCGACATCGGTAAAAAATACATTGTGGATAAAATTACACCCACCGAAAACAATCCGGATCGGGCAACGTGGTATTTGTTCCGGATACCGGTAAGGAATTTTGAAGAGCGCTATGGAAACATTGAAGGCTTTAAATCTATTCGCTATGCGCGGATGATTTTAACCGATTTTGATCAACCGGTTGTTTTGCGGTTGGTAAACTTCCGCATGATTGGCAGCCGTTGGAGAAGATACCTTGAGCCCTTGGAAGAAGGCGGGCTGGTACCTGACCCCGAACCGGATTTCGACAATTTTACTTTGTCGGTGGTTAACATTGAAGAAAATTCGTACTCCGAGCCGGGCAGTTCGAAGCCGGGCTATGTTATTCCACCCGGCATCATCCGCGACCGCGATAATACTTCTTCCGTACCCCGGCAATTGAATGAGCAATCTGTACAGATCTGCATCGAAAATCTTAAGGATGGCGATGCACGTGCCATTTTTAAAAATGTCGACATGGACTTTTTTAACTATGGCCGTATTAAAATGTTTGTTCATGCCAACAGCCCATTGGCACAGGATGATGAACTTACTGTATTCATGCGCCTGGGTACCGACTTCGATCAAAACTTCTATGAAGTGGAGATTCCTCTAAAAATTACCCCCGGCACTGCTACCACGCCCTCCGAAATCTGGCCGAAAGAAAATGAGTTTGATTTTGCCCTGAAGGAGTTGTACGGCCTGAAAGCACAACGCGACCGGGAGCGGTTCTCGCTCGATGAATTGTATCCACGCGAAGGGCCGCGCCCGGTAGGCCGGCATGGCGTGAGGGTATTGGGCCGGCCCGATTTAAGCAGTATGCGCCTGATCATGATAGGCGTGCGCAATCCGCGAACGGCCGATGGCCGCCCGCACTCGGTTTGCCTTTGGGCCAATGAACTTCGCCTCACCGACTTCGACCGCACCGCGGGCTGGGCCGTGAACACTTCGGTGAATGCCAAACTTGCCGACTTCGCCATGCTTTCCGGATCATTCCGGTACATGACCTACGGTTTTGGAAGTGTCAGTTCAAAAATCAGTGAGCGCACGCGCCAGGAAACCATGGCCTACGACATTACCGCCAATGTTAATGTCGACAAGCTGTTGCCCGGCAATCACGGTATAAAAATCCCGATGCTGGTGAGTTATCAGAACACCACCATCAATCCAAATTTCGATCCGGCCAACCCCGATCAGAAACTGGATGCCGCCCTCGCAGGCTTCAACACCGAACAGGAAAAAAGCGATTATGTTAAACTCATCCGCGACCAGGAAATCCGGAGGAGTTTAAACTTCACCAACGTCCGCAAAACCAAAGTAAACCCACAAGCGCGTTCGCACCTGTGGGACATTGAGAACTTATCGTTCAGTTACCGGTACAGCGATGCTACACGGCAAAGCTTTACCATTGCCGAAGAACTGAGAAGAAATTTTGGCGGATCGGTAGCGTACAACTATTCGCCCAAAGGAGCCGGCATCGAACCGTTTAAAAATGCCGAAGGGTTTAAATCGCCTTACATGAAATTCATCAAGGATTTCAACTTCAGTTTTCTGCCAAACAGCATTATGGTGCGGGCCGATCTCGACAGGTCGTTCTCAAAAATCATTTACCGGAATAACCTCTCCGACTCGGAACCTAACCACCTGAAGTATTTCACCTTTAACCGGACGTATAATGTTCAATGGAATTTAACCAAAGCGCTTTCGTTGACGTATGCCGCACGGGCCAATGCCATCATCGATGAACCTGAAGGCGATATCGATACACGTGAAAAGCGGGATAGTGTTATGACCAACCTGAAGAATTTTGGGCGGATGAAAAACTTCGATCAGAATATTACCGTGAACTATGTGGTTCCGTTTGAAAAATTCCCGATCACCGATTGGATCGGATCGGAATACCGTCACCAGGTTAACTACAGCTGGCGTGCGGGACCGGTTAACCGGCCAGACCTGCCCGGTGAAATCCGGGATTTACCCGACAGCCTCGACTTCAAGAACACCATTCAAAATAGTCGCGACCAGACTCTGACCGGCCGGCTCGACTTTGTAAAGTTGTATAACAAGGTTAGCTTTTTGAAAAATATAAATTCACCGCCACGTACTGCAGCCCCTCCACGTCCACAACCCGGTCAAAAACCCGATACGGTTAAAACCCGAACAACCCCCTCGCTTGTTAAGGGCGTGCTCCGTTTATTGATGTCGGTGCGAACCGTTAACGGTACCTACTCGGTGACGCAAGGAACTATCTTGCCGGGTTTTGAACCGACTCCGCATTTATTTGGATCGGATAAAGGATTTAATGCCCCCGGCTGGGGTTTTGTGCTGGGCAGCCAGGATCCGAACATTCGCATACGTGCTGCTGAAAACAACTGGCTAGTGCAGTCCAGCTCACTTACCATACCGTTTACACAAATGTCAACCAAGTCGATCAGTGCGCGGGCAAACCTGGAGCCGGCCCAGGATTTAAAAGTTCAACTCGACATCAAGAAAGATGTGACCGATGGCTACCAGGAAATTTTCCGGTACGACAATATTGAAAACAACTACATATCCCTGAACCCCAGCCGGTACGGAAGCTACAGAATTTCCGCTTTGTCCATTAAAACATCTTTTTATTCGGACAACAATGATCTTGTGTCCTCGGCCTTTCAAAAATTTGAAAGCAACCTGATTGAAGTACAGCAGAAATTTGCCCAGGTGAATCCGGGTTTTGAATACGACTCCATCAGCCAGGATGTAATCATCCCCGCCTTCATTGCAGCGTATACCGGAAAAAGTGTTGACAAGATCAGTCTTAGTCCGTTCCCGCAAACACCACTACCCGGGTGGCGAATCGATTACAACGGCTTAACAAAAATTGAGGCCTTTAAAAACATTTTCCAATCCATTACCATAACGCATGGGTACAATTCAACGTACTCTGTACTTAATTTTTCCAATTCATTACAGTACGAAAATGTGGGCGATGTTGGGTTTAATGTGCCTATTGAAAAATACAACAATGGTGTTTACTCCAGCGTGTTGAATGATGCCTCGCGGCCTGTTCCCATTTATATCATCAGTCAGGTATTGATATCCGAACAGTTTGCTCCACTCATAGGTATTAACGTAAGAACCAAAAGCAGGCTTACCGCCCGGGCCGAGTATAAAACCAAGCGCGAACTGGCCCTGAACGTCTCTAATGCACAAGTAACTGAAGTAAGTAGCAAGGATATTTCGATGGAAGTTGGTTTTACCAAAAACAACATGAAGCTGCCAATTAAATCGCAGGGACGAACCACGGTGTTAAAAAACGATGTTACCTTCCGTATGAACCTTACGGTGAGCAATCAGTCTACCATCCAACGAAAAATCGAAGAGCTTAATGTATTGACCAACGGCAACATCAACTTTCAGTTGCGGCCGAACATCAGCTATGTTGTCAATCAGAAGCTTAACGTGCAGGCCTACTTCGAACGCACTATTAACGAACCCCAGGTTTCCAATTCTTTCCGCAGGTCTACCACCCGCTTTGGCTTCCAGGTAAGGTTTAGCCTGGCGCAGTAATCCATCCTGTGACACAAAGAAAAGCCCTCGATTCATAGTTCTCCGTGCCCTTGGCGCCAAACTTAATGACCTTTGTGGGTTTACATTTTATTTTTGAGATAGCTTCTAACAATTCTGTTATTTTTGGGGCTTAAATCTTACTGCTATGAATTTTCCTTCCGACTTAAAGTACACCAAAGACCACGAATGGGTTAAAATTGAAGGACCAACCGCCACCATCGGCATAACCGATTTTGCGCAAGGCGAATTGGGTGATATTGTCTATGTAGATATTTCAACCGTAGGGCAAACGCTCAATCAACACGATGTGTTCGGTACGGTAGAGGCCGTTAAAACCGTATCGGATTTATATATGCCCATCAGCGGGAAAGTGCTGGAGGTAAATGCTGCCCTCGATGGGAGTCCGGAAAAAGTAAACAACGACCCGTATGGGGAAGGTTGGATGGTGAAGCTGGAAATCAGTCAGGCTTCAGAAGCCGATTCGCTTTTAACTGCTGATCAATACAAGGAACTTATCGGTCAGTAATCTGTTTTATTCTGTATCAATAATTCAGAATGATTGAACTCCCCACCGTATCGCCCGAGCAAACCCGGTTGCGCAAACCTAACTGGCTGCGCGTAAAGTTGCCGGTTGGCCCCGAGTACGCCAAAGTGCGCAAGCTGGTGGACGACAATAAACTCCACACCATCTGCGAAAGCGGAAATTGCCCGAACATGGGCGAGTGCTGGGGGGCCGGAACTGCCACGTTCATGATTTTAGGAAACATCTGCACGCGCAGTTGTACCTTTTGTGCGGTAGCCACCGGAAGGCCCACCGAATACGATACCGATGAGCCGAGGCGGGTTGCCGAAACCATTAAACTCATGGGCGTAAAGCATGCCGTGATTACATCCGTCAACCGCGATGAATTGAAAGACCGGGGCGCAGAGGTTTGGTATCAAACCGTAGTAGAAACAAAAAAGGTAAGTCCCGAAACCACCATTGAAACCTTGATTCCGGATACCAAAGGAAACTGGGATGCACTCTACCGCATGATTGAAGGCGGCCAGGAGGTGGTGAGTCACAATATGGAAACGGTGGAGCGGCTTTACCGCATCGTTCGTCCACAAGCAAAATATGCACGGAGCCTCGAACAACTGAAACGCATTCGTGAATCAGGGATGCGGACCAAGTCAGGAATCATGCTGGGCGTTGGCGAAACACAAGAAGAAGTTTTCAAAGCCATGGATGACCTGGTTGAACACGGCTTGCTGATTCTCACACTCGGTCAATATTTACAGCCCACCAAAATGCACCTGGAAGTAGCCGAATACATTCATCCGGAAGTTTTTGATATGTACCGCGAAGAAGGCTTAAGGCGCGGACTTAAGTATGTGGAATCCGGGCCGCTCGTACGTTCCTCCTATCATGCCGAGCGCCATGTGAATGTGCCGCTGCATTAAACTTCCGGCTTTTTCATTTTAGCTTTTTGCCTGGCATTGTACGCCCACCCTGAAAGAGGGTGAGTTGCGACACAGCACCATGTTCATCCCGGCTGAATTCAATTTGTGCATCCACTACTTTCAGGAAGAACTTAGTTGGGCTTTCAGGGAAAATTTCGAATGGCGGCTGGCTGGTTGCCTGTGCCTTGTACACAGCTTCTTCACGCCACACTTTGATGATAAACCCGGGGCCTAACTCATATTCGCCCACAAACGCATCAAAGTCTTCGGGATTAAAATCAAAAATTACACGATCAGCTGGAATTGGTTTGTTGGTTTTTACAGCCTTTTGATTGATCAGGCTACGGGTAACCAACTCCATTTCCAAAACTTTTCCTGAGGCATCGCGGTGAAAATGTATTTCGGTACCCGACTCCTTAAAGGCAAACTTATCTTGTGCAAACGGATAAATTTCCAGCTTATCGCCACCACTCCGTTGCGAGTACATCTGGGTTCCGTTTCGGGTAATGACCCGTTCCTCCGTATCATTGATCTTGTACACACCCGTATAAAGCTCCAATAATTTTTCCTCGAGCGTTATGGGCTCCGGCTTTTTAAGGCTTACTCCGGCAACTGTTTCGGCAAGCGTATACGCCAGGTCTTCCGGGCCGGTACCGGTATGGTTTAATAACACACACACGTAAATCTGTTTATCGGGTACGTACAACTCAAACGACAAGAATCCATCAATTCCTCCGCCATGCCCGATGGCTTTTGCTGTTCCAACCCTGCCTAATTGCCAGCCATATCCATAGCTTTGCAGTGTACCGTTATTCAGTTTGGTGGGCGTCCAGGCTTTCTCAAGCCATTCTTTCTTCACCACTTTATAGCCAAACACAGCATCGTTCCATTTCTTCAAATCATCTACGGTTGACCAAATTGAACCAGCCGCATACGGAACAGTAGGATGTACATAATCGGCAATTTTGTATTCGGTTGATGTTGCCTTGGCGTAACCAATCGCCTGGTTTGGAATTTCTTTATAATCATTTACATACGTTGATTTCATCCCAATCGGCTTGAAAAATGTTTTCTCCAGGTAATCGTTGTAGGATACTCCGCTAACTTTTTCAATGATTGCGCCAAGCAGATAATAGCCGGAATTGTTATACAACCACTGGTCACCCGGTGCAAAATCTGCGGGTTGTTTTTCGATTACCTTAAGCATGTCATTTATTGTGATGCTTTTAGCCTTTACTTCCTTTGACATAATCTCAGCTAAACTCGTGTAACTTTTAATGCCCGAAGTGTGGTTCAATAGGTGTTCAATGGTAATTCGTCCAGGGGCTTTGAATTCCGGCAGATATTTGGCGATGTCATCCTGTAAGGAAAGTTTGCCTTGTTCGGCAAGTTTTAAGATGGCCGTAGAGGTAAATTGCTTGGTGATGGAGCCAATCCGAAACACCATGCCGGGCTCAATGAACGTGTTGCTTTCAAGGTTACTTATGCCGTATCCCTTTCGGAGGAGTGTTTTTCCTTTCTCGGTTACCAATACGGCCACTCCTGGCTCATCCGTTCGAAATTTCGCGGTAAGGATCTTTTCAAGATCAGCTGAAACGGAAATTGGCTGGGCATAAACAAAGCAGATGTTGCCGAATACAAGCAACAACATGAATAGAATATAACGCATGATAGAAGGGTTTGATTGAACCGTCATGTAGGGTTAGACGTAAAAACCAGTTGAGAGTTACAGTAACGTAAAATCCAAACAAGTTCGTTGCACCTCCAGCCCGCTACCGTGTCGGCTTTAACACCACCCCATTTCGCACCCCGGTGTGGGTTCCTTTTTCGGCCGTAACCTGCCCGTTTACAATAACGTATTCAAACCCTTCTGAATAGGCGTGTGGTTTTGCAAACGTGGCTTTATCGCCCACTTTATGTTCATCAAAGATGACGATATCGGCAGCCATCCCTTCGCGCAACAACCCGCGATCGCGGAGGTTGAATTTTGTGGCGGGCAGCGAGGTCATTCTTCGGATAGCCTCTTCCAACCGGATGATTTTCAAATCGCGCACATACAGGCCCAATACCCGTGCATTGGTTCCGTAGGCACGAGGGTGCGGCATGCTGGTACCGTAACGGTTAATGCCGGCATCGGAAGCAAACATGTTGAACGGATATTGAAGGATTCGCCTCAGGTCTTCTTCATTCATACTGAAGTACACCATCTGCACCCGATCGGTAGAGCCTATCAAATCAAGAATGGTTTCCGCTTCATTTAACGGTTTGGTTTTTCTGCCTTTCAGTTTATTCACTTCCGAGATATTCTTTCCATTGTAGGTGCTATCCGGTGCGTAGCGCGCAATCATGGCATAGCTGTAGGATTTGAGTTTTTTATCCGTCAGCATATCCACCATTTCCTTTTTAATTTTTGCGCGCGTGGCCTTATCGTTCAACCGCCACAATACCGAATCCCTCCCACCCGAAAAAACCCAGCTGGGTACGGTCGTATCTAATGTAGTGCTGCTGGCGATATACGGATATTGATCGATGGTTACATCCACTCCGCGCAAGCGGGCCTGTTCCACCTGTTGAAGGGTATGAACTGAGCGGCCCCAGTTGGGTTTGTAGGTTACTTTAAAGTGCGAAATTTCCACCGGCATGCCGGCTACGGCACCAATGTTAATCGCTTCTTCAATGGCCTCTGTTACATGATCGCCTTCGCTTCGAATGTGTGATGCATACACCCCGCCATATTTAGCAGCCGCTTTTGCAAGCCCTATCACCTCTTCGGTCTTGGCATAGGTGCCCGGCACATAAATCAATCCGGTGGATAAGCCCACCGCACCATCCTTCATCGCTTTTTCGACCAAGGCCTCCATTTGCTGCTGTTCTTCCGCTGTGGGATCGCGTTGTGCTTCACCGAAAATTGTTCTGCGCACGGTGTTGTGCCCGATAAGCGTGGCGATGTTAATGGACGTTTTTACACTGTCGATTTTACGAAAATATTCAGCAACGTCAGCGCTTGATCCTCCGCAATTACCGGTAATCACCGAGGTAACCCCATCGAGAATAAAATTTCCAGCCGTGGGGATGCGAATTTCATTTCCTTCAATATGGGTATGTACATCAATAAATCCCGGTGCAACGATAAGCCCTTTTGCATCAAGTGTCTAGGCAGCGGTTGCTACTTTCAGATTACCGATAAA
>CAZOYJ010000088.1:0-13847 GCA_964583905.1 uncultured Roseivirgaceae bacterium | reverse complement strand
AAATCCGGCAGGAAGCTGAGAAGGAAGAATACGAAAGCTATACCAACCGCATGACCGAGGAGTGGCTCCATGACATCAAACCCCTCCAAACCGACTGGCACAAACCCTTCCTTGAAATTGCGCCCTACCTGATTATTGTCTTCAAGAAAGTCTATGAGCTGATGCCCGATGGTTCCAAGCGAACAAACTACTACGTGAATGAATCCGTTGGCTTGGCCTGCGGGGTTTTGTTAACGGCCATTCACCATGCAGGCCTGGTGGCCCTCACCCACACCCCCAGCCCGATGAATTTCCTGTCGAAAATTTTACAGCGTCCGGAAAACGAACGCCCCTTCCTGTTGATTCCCGTAGGCTATCCGGCTGATGAAACGTATGTGCCGCAGCTTACACGAAAACCATTGGAAGAGATAGCAGTTTATTATTAAAGGGAGGTTTAAGGCAGACGAATGGGGAATGACGAATGTAGAATGTAGAATGTAGAATGACGAATGTAGAATGACGAATGACGAATGTAGAATGACGAATGTAGAATGTAGAATGTAGAATGACGAATACCTCAAAATAAAATATCCTGGTACTCGCCTTTGGTGGACGTGCGGCAGGATAGCTTTCCGGTTAAGGCGGTGGGTTTGAACAACGACTTTCCCATCAGCATCCGCACACATTCCTGGATGCCCTCGGTAATCGAGGGGTGCGGGTGTACGCACTCGGCCAGCTCTTCAATGCCTTTATCCATGGAGATCAGTAAGGCAACCGCCTGAATGGCGCTGGAGGCGTGGTTGCCAACCACCTTCATGCCGAGTATTTTCATGGTATCATCGTTGGTCACCAACAACTTGATGAACCCCTGGGTGTTTCGCTTGGCTATAGCCCGCACAATGCAACTGTAATCGAGTATGACCACTTTATAATCGATGCCCTTTTCTCTTGCCTGGGTTTCGTTCAACCCAACCCCGGCTACTTCGGGACTTAAAAACATAATGGTGCTGATGTTTTCGTAAATCAGCTTCCGGTGTGGATAATTAAACATGGTTTCAACGGCATAACGCCCTTCCAGTTCGCCAACGTTCACCAGCGAGATGTCGGCTGTGATGTCGCCCACCGCAAAAATGTTCGATACATTGGTTTGCGTATCGGTATCCTCAATCCCCCGTTTGGAGATGTGAATGCCTACCCGGCCATCCTCCCACAAATCTTCGTAGTTCGGAACCCGCCCCACCGACACCAATGCCTTCTCAACATGAAATACTTCCTTGCTGCTGTCATCGTATTCCAGTTCATACTCCACCTGATCGTTTTTTATCTCCATCCGGATCAACCGCGAGTTGCGGTGAATCAATACGCCATTGTTCTCCATGTTGCGCTCAATCACCCGCACCACGTCTTCATCTTCAAACGGAAGAATCCGGTCTCCCTTGTCGATGAGATGAACTTTGGTTTGACCAAATCCTGAAAAAATAGTAGCATACTCGCACCCGATAACCCCGGCTCCGACAATCACCATGCTCTCCGGAAAATCCGTCATGGTCTCAATCCCTTCGCTGGTCATCACAATCTTTTCATCGATAGGAAGCTCGGGCAGATAGCGCGGCCGGCTGCCGGTGGCCAGTACAATAAAATCGGTTGCCACCACTTCTTTCAAATGACCGGAGGTGATCTCCACTTCATGCTGACTCAATAATTTTGCCGTACCGGATTTAAAGGTGAGGAAATCTGATCTATTCAATAACTCCATGTGTTCTTCCAACATCGACTTGCGTTCGTGTACCGCTCGCCTGACTTCCGCCTGGATTTCGGTATACGATATCGAAGGCGCCTCAATGTTATAGCGTCTTAAGTTTTTCCGGAAAGAGGCCGCCTCACGCGAGAGTTCCCACCACGTTTTTGAGGAAAGTGCCCCGTTGGTTACGCCCGCTCCGCCCACATGGTTCTTTTCCACCAACAACACTTTTTTCTTAAAATCAATGGCGCGCATGGCGGCTGCATACCCGGAAGGTCCGGCACCAATAACTACGAGATCATATTTTTCCATAGACAAAGAATTCAGGTTCATTCAATCGTGAAAGTTACAATTTTAAAACATTCAGGTCACGCCCAGTTACTATTCATTTCCCGCTGACCTGCCTGCACGCTGTCGCTGAAGCTTCAGCATAGGCGCCCGATCGGGCAGGTTCTGCTGATTGTCGTTGAAAATCAATTAGAGGACATTTCAAAAATAAGTTTAACCACAAAGGACATAAAGAATGCACAAAGCCTGCCTGCCGCAGGCAAAGAACACAATGAAAAAGCCGCTGAATTGGAGTACTTTGTGCCCTTTGTGTAGACCTTTGGGTTCTTCGTAGTTTCTGTATTCTATTTTTGAGATGGCCTTTAGAAAGTTTCTGCGATTTCTGCGGGAGGTTTTACGGTAACCCCGAACGCACCGGCAGGTAATTTGCCGCCATCATGCAACGCACACTTCCACCACCGTACGTTTCGATGGTGTTAATCGGAACAGGTAGCATGTCGGCATAGCGGGTAAGGGCATCAATTTGTCCGGGTAACAGGGCATTAAAGGCACGATCCGATAAAACCACATACGGTTCACCATTACGACTTTGCACTTCCAGCATGTTGCCGGCAAACAACTTCATTTGTTCATAGCTGATGGCCACCACCTTGTGCCCGGTTTCTCCGAAACTTTGCAAAATCATTTCCTGATCGGCATCCGACCGGATGGCATCGAGGCAAACCACTGCGAACTTCTGTCCAATGCACATCAATACATTGGTGTGGTAGATGGGCTTGCCCTGTTCATCCACCGCATCAAAAATTAACGGCCTGAAGTGAAGTTGCTCGCACAACTGCCGCACAAGCGTTTCATCGGTACGGGGCGAGCGGCACGCATACGCAATGCGGTTCATGTAATCCAATACGAGGCTCCCGGTTCCTTCCAGAAAGCGGTTGCGGTTCGCTTCACCCGACAAATCAACCAGCGTAGTTACCTGGTACCGGGCGCGGAGTTGCTCCGGAATATCCGTTCTTTGCTCGCCCCTCCGGCTTTCGGCCTGCATGGGGTACAGTATTACGGTTCCATCTTCGTGAAAGGAAATCCAGTTATTCGGAAATACGGCATCCGGTTTCAGGGTGGTGTCTTCAAATACCTGCACCTCGATATCGTGCGCTTCCAGCAAGGCAATCATCCGGTCAAATTCTTCCACCGCTTTTTGTTGGATGACACCGGGCGATTCGTCATTCCATTGTTGAAAGGCATTGGAAGCGGCCGTCTCGCGATTATAGCCGAAGGCGTTGGGACGGATCATGACAATGCTGTGGGGGGCCTGGGCGTTCATACGGTTCACTATTCCACCACATATTTAGTTATTTTTGAGCAGCCCATAAACCCATGGAGTACATCGCCCACCTCGATACGGAATTATTCTTCCTGCTAAACGGCTTACATGCACCCTGGCTCGACCCCATCATGTATTATATCTCGAAAACCAGTACATCGGTTCCGCTATATGGTTTCCTCCTCTACCTGATCATCAAGACCTATAAAAAGAAAAGCTGGATTCCTTTGGTGGCGATCGTGCTCTGCATTATTTGTACCGATCAGCTTACCAGCGGCATCCTGAAACCGGCTTTTGAACGTTTGCGGCCAACGCATGAGCCGATGCTCCAGGATAAGGTACATACCGTGAAGGGTTATACGGGAGGAAAATTCGGGTTTGCCTCCAGCCATGCCGCCAACACCTTTGGTGCAGCCCTGTTGGTTTACCTATTACTCCGTACCGAGTACCGTTGGATGGGCTACCTTTTTTTGTGGGCCGCACTGGTGAGTTATTCGCGGATTTACTTGGGCGTGCATTATCCGGGTGATATCCTGGCCGGTGCAGGCATCGGATTGCTGTGCGCATGGTTGCTGCACGCGCTGAGCCATTATGTGTCGCGAAAAATAAAACCGGAAGCATACCGCTAACCTGGAAACAAAATACCCTAACAGTCATTAGCATTCCCCAACATTTCCTAACTTCGGCCGCATTTTAAAGGTTTGTGTATGCGCTATTCTAAACTAGTGGGCTTGGGTCATCATGTGCCGGAAACGGTTATCACCAACGACTATTTATCGTCCATCATGGACACAAACAACGAATGGATTGTTGAACGTACCGGCATCTCCGAACGGAGGTGGGTTGATCCAACGAAAGACACTGTTGCCAACATGGCCGCAAAGGCCAGCCGCATGGCCCTTGAGCGGGCCGGATTGACCGAACAGGATATTGAGTTTATTGTGTTTGCCACCATTACCCCCGATTACTTTTTTCCCGGCTCCGGTGTTTTGCTGCAACGCGAATTAGGCCTTGAAAGCATCGGTGCGCTGGACCTGCGCAATGCCTGTTCCGGTTTTATCTATGCGCTGTCGGTAGCCGATCAATACATAAAGTCGGGCATGTACAAAACCATTCTCGTTGTAGGAGCCGAAATCCAGTCAACCGCCATCGACCTCAGCACCCGCGGCCGGAATACTGCCGTTATTTTTGCCGATGGCGCAGGTGCAGCCATCCTACAACCCTCCGACAAACCCGGGATCCTTTCCACACACCTTCATTCCGATGGACGATTTGCTGAAGAACTGTACGTACGCGATCCGGGCAGCAGTCGCCCGCGCGAAGAACGCCAACCGGAACAAATCCTGGACACCACCACCTATAAGGTAGTGATGAACGGCAACCAGGTTTTCAAACATGCGGTGGTACGTTTCATGGAAGTGATTAAAGAGGCGCTCACCGCGAACAACCTGACGAAAGAAGACATCAACCTGCTGGTACCCCACCAGGCTAACCTGCGCATCAGTCAATACATCCAGGAAAAGATGGGCCTGGGCAACGACCAGGTGTATAACAACATTATGCGGTATGGAAATACAACGGCCGCATCCATACCCATTGCCATGAGTGAGGCCTGGGCAGAGGGTAAAATCAAAGAAAATGACGTAATTTGTTTGGCCGCCTTTGGCAGTGGTTTCACCTGGGCCTCTGCGCTGATCCGGTGGTAGTGTAACGAACCCAGACCCATGAAGACTACAACCTATAATCCCAGTCCGCTTGAGGTAGACTTTGCCAACGCCCTATACATCCTTCAACACGAAATCCAAAAGCACCTGCAGGATAACCAGGTGGTGAACGTAGAGACCCAGTTGAATAAAGATAATCCCATGATCAAGTTCAATTTGCTGGACATGGATGGCGACCCGCACGAGATCGTGATCCGGGTAATCCAGATTCCGGATAAGTTTTGATCGCTTCCAACCTCCCAACACCCGATTTTAACCGTATTTATCTGCCGGTAACCCATTTTCATTGGTCAAACGTTTAACTTTGCAGTAATCTGCAAGAACATGAAAAGAAGAAGTAGGAAGATCATGGTGTCGTTGGCATGTATTGCCGCAATTGGAATTACCCTTTCCTTTACCACACCGGGCGACCGGTATTTCGAGATCGCCAAAAACCTCGACATCTTCGCCACCCTGTTTAAAGAGGTTAATGCTTTTTATGTAGATGAGGTCAATCCCAACCGGCTGATCCGATCGGGCATTGATGCCATGCTCGAATCGCTGGATCCATATACCAATTACATCCCCGAAGACCAGGTAGAAGATTTTCGCACGATGAACACCGGGCAATATGGCGGCATCGGAGCCTTTACCCGTGAAATCGGAAACCGCATGGTGGTCACAATGGTGCTGGAAGGTTTTGCTGCGGAACGAGCCGGATTAAAAATCGGGGATGAAGTCATCAAAATCAACCAGGTAGAACTAACCAAGATTTCCGCGCAGGAAGCCGGCAACCTGATGAAAGGTGAAATCGGTGATCCGGTTACCCTCACCGTTAAACGCTATGGACAAAACGACTTGCTTCAACTGGAACTCAAGCGTGAAAAAATAAAAATGAACAACGTTCCGTTTTCCGGGATGTTGGAAAACGGGATGGGTTATGTAAGGCTTACCGAATTCACACCCGATGCGGGCAAAAATGTTCGGGCTGCCGTGAGCAAACTCAAAGAAAGCAATCCGAAAGGGATAATCCTTGATTTACGCGGCAACCCCGGGGGTCTGTTGATGGAAGCCGTTAACATCTGCAACATCTTTCTGCCCAAAGGAAAGAAAGTGGTGAGCACGAAAGGAAAAATACCCGAGCAAAACGCCACGTATGCCACGCTGGATAATCCGTTGGATACCGAAATTCCCGTGGTGGTGCTCATCAACCGCGGAAGCGCCTCCGCATCGGAGATTGTTGCCGGTACCCTTCAGGATTACGACCGCGCCATCATTGTGGGTGAACGCTCTTTCGGAAAAGGGCTGGTACAGGTGCCGCGGCCCTTGTCGTATAATTCGCAGGTTAAAATTACAACGGCAAAGTACTATACCCCTACCGGCCGGTGCATCCAGGTGTTGGATTACACCCACCGCAGGGAAGACGGGAGCGTGGCCTCCATTCCCGATTCACTCAAACAGCCATTCAAAACCCAGAATAACCGCACCGTTTACGATGGTGGCGGCATTGAACCCGATATTGTTTTACCGCATCCCGACATCCATCCGTTAACCCAAACCCTTTATCATAAAGGATATCTATTCGACTTCAGTACACAATTTGCCCATCAGTTGAAAAGCAAACCCGAGGCAAAAAACTTTTCGTTATCCAACGATGACTACCAGCAATTCATCCACTGGATGAAAGGCAAAGATTACGCGTATGTCTCCTTGGTGGATAACCATGTAAAGAAGTTGGGCGAAGCGGCCAAGCGCGAACGCTACTACAACGAGTTGCAAGGGCAGTTGGAGCAGATTCAGGCCCGGATTGAGGAAAGCAAGAAAAACGAACTGGTGCTGTACAAAGACCAGGTTAAAATGCTGTTGGAAGAAGACATTATCTCACGCTTCCACCTGGAACGCGGCCGGATTGAAGTGAACTTCAAATACGATGACGACATTAAAAAAGCCGGTGAGATCCTGGCTAACTCCGCCTTGTACAAGAAGACGCTGGCGATTAATTGAAGAATATCTTCCGCCCTTTCAGGGCTTATATGTAACACCAAAATTTTTCCCGGGATTGCATCCCGGGCTGGTATGTTTAGCCCTTTCAGGGCTGGGATTAATTAATATCAGTATCCGTTTCACGTCCTAAAGAACGGACTATGTACTTTTTGAACTACATAGATTGCGTTTGAAACCTTCGGGAAATTTCGTGCCCCTCAGTGCGGCCTGAAAGGCCTTAACACATCAACTCAGGGTGAAGCCCCGGGTAACATCCAACAACCAAATTCAAACCCTGAAAAGGTGAAACACAATAGCAGGAAGGATTTATTCTAACCAACAAGGCTGTATAAAAAGACGCTTGCGCTTCATTGAAGCAACCAACGCGGAGAGCTGTGCGTTTCTTCTGCTGTTTTCGCTACTGCCCTCTGCGCAGAACTCTACGATTTCTTTGCGGTTTATATCCTTATCTGCCGTACAGTCTTTTCGCCTCAACTTCAAACTTATCGCCTGCTTTCCAAACCGGGGCTTTCGGATTGGTGGCCAACAACACATTGGCGTACACATAGGCCCTGAAATATTTTACGAGATAAGTAAAGTCCAGGGAAGATACTTCATCAGCCGGCTGGTGGTAGTATTTCAAAAGTTCTGCATCGAATGATTTCGTACCCGGAGCAAACGTGATGGCCGGAACACCTTTTACGGCAAAGTTATAGTTATCGGAACGTTCAAAGAGATTTTGTTCGGGAACCGGATCGATAATGCCCTTTAAGCCAAAGGCTTCACAGGCTTTTGCCAGGTCTGCCTCGGCTGTCGTGCGCTCCATGCCGATAATGGTGGCCAGGGTAACATCGTTGTAGCCGGCTCCATCGCAATTAAAGTTGAACACCGTTTGCCGGAGCGGCACTACCGGGTTATCCGAGTAATATTTACTTCCCAACAATCCTTTCTCTTCTGCGGTTAAGGCGATAAACAATACCGAACGCTTAGGCGGGAATTGGGCCATGTATTTTGCCGTGGAAATCAACCCGACAACGCCAATGGCATTATCGCGTGCACCGTTAAAAATAGAATCCGTACCCGCTTTGGCATTTTTCTGAACCCCCACATGATCATAATGTGCCGAAACAACGAGATACTCGTTCCGTAATGTAGGATCGGTTCCTTCCATCAACCCGATAACATTTTTGGCGGGCACAGCTTCCTTTTTTATACCTTCAATGGTCAGCGCACCAGTCAATGAACCGTCTTTGATTCTTTTCAAACTTTCCGCATCGCTGCTTTTTACCCACACGTGTGGTACAGAAGTGTCGCCCGTACCTTTAACCCGCATGGAAACTGAATTCGCAAAGTAATTCACCAGGGCCGGCCACGGTACCTGTGGCGAAGCGAAGATTTCAATCAATCCTGCGGCACCGGCAGCTTTGGCAGCTTCAAATTTTCCAGATGCTGCGCTGAAGATGGCCATGGCATTACCGCCCGAATCCTTCGTTCCGGCAAGGGTAATAACCAGCTTACCTTTCACGTTGGCTTGCGCCAGTTCTTCAACAGACCCATAGCCGGCATAAACCACATCCCCTTTCCAGGAAAGATTATCGCCTGCAAAAAGAAAAAAATCGTCCTTGTATTTGAATGTATCGTGGCCAATCGATAGTGATCCGCCTGTTGCGGGATGTGTATTTTCAAGGGGAACCGGTTGGAAATAATCCTGCAACCCTGGCGCTAGCTTCAAACCATTGATTTTGAATTGTGTGGCAATGTAGTTGGCTGCTATTTCAATTTCAGGGGAGCCGGTATCGCGTCCGCGCATTTCATCGGCTGCCAGAAACGTGAGGTGTGCTTCCACTTCCGATTGGGTGATTAACCGGGTTATTTCTTCAACCGGCTTTTTTTGTGCAAGCAAATAATTGCCCAACAACAACAGGGCAACAACGAAGGGTTTAGCATTCATAGAATTATACAATAATGACTCAGGATAAAAAAAGCGGAAGACCCCTTAAGGTAATCCGCTTTTCCATAGGTTTAGGTTAATACCTAGCGAAGGAACAAAAGTTCCCGGTATTTTACAAGGGGCCAGTCGTTATTGTCCACCAAAAGCTCAAGTTTATCTACGGCATCGCGGATATTCTCAAAATATTTTTCCTTGATGTCATCGCAATACGCTATGGCCCGCTTGCGGGTATCGGCTATTTTATTGATGCGTTTACGCTCTTCGGTCATTTGACGGACCCCCGTTTTAATTGTGTCGATATGCCCGGTAATTTCCTTGATCGTTTGCACCACCGCTTTGTTATCGATACCCAGGCCTTTCAATCCGTTGGCATTTACAATCAGTTTATTCTGGTAAGCAATGGCCGTAGGCACGATGTGATTCATGGCAATATCGCCCATTACCCGGGCTTCGATCTGGATGCGCTTGATGTAGGCCTCCAGCCTGATTTCGTTGCGGGCTTCCAGTTCATTATGGGTTAACACCCCATGTCGCTTGTACAATTCAACGGATTTGGGCGACAAGTAAGCCTCCAATGCGCGGGGCGTGTTGGTAACGTTGGAGAGTTTGCGTTTCGCGGCTTCTTTTACCCACTCTTCCGAGTAGCCATCGCCTTCAAAGCGGATGTGCTTTGACTCTTTGATATACTTCCGCAACACGTTTACAATGGCCAGGCGTTTCTCGGTACCCTTATCGATTTCTTTGGTTACCGCAGTATGGAATTGGGTAAGCTGATCGGCAACAATCAGGTTCAGGGCCGTCATGGCCACCGCGCTGTTATCGCTTCCGCCTACCGCGCGAAATTCAAACTTATTACCGGTAAAGGCGAACGGAGAAGTGCGGTTGCGATCGGTAGCATCCAGAATGATTTCCGGAATCTGGTCGATGCCGAGTTTCATATACATGTTGTCGCCCTTCTCAATCTTTACATTGCCCTTGCTCTCGAGTTCATCCAGTACGGCCGTCATTTGTGAACCGATAAACACCGACATGATGGCCGGTGGCGCTTCGTTTGCCCCTAACCGGTGATCGTTGCCCGGGGTGGCGATACTGGCGCGCAACAAATCGGCATGCTCGTGTACGGCTTTGATGGTGTTGACAAAAAAAGTAAGGAACATCAGGTTATCGCGGGCGCTGCTCGAAGGCGCAAACAGGTTAACGCCCGTATCGGTGATGAGCGACCAGTTGTTATGCTTACCCGTACCGTTTAACCCGGCAAAGGGTTTTTCGTGAAACAAAACCTTAAGGTTATGGCGTTCGGAAACCCGCCACATGATGTCCATCAACAATTGGTTGTGGTCGTTGGCTACGTTTACTTCTTCAAACAGGGGCGCTACTTCAAACTGGCTGGGGGCCACTTCATTATGCCGGGTGCGCACGGGAATTCCGAGCTTCCAGGCTTCGAACTCAAACTCCTTCATGAAGTCATACACGCGCGAAGGAATGGCCGCGAAATAATGATCTTCCATTTGCTGCCCGCGTGCAGGTGCATGACCAAATACCGTGCGTCCGGCCATGACCAGGTCGGGGCGGGCATTGAACAATCCTTTATCGACTACAAAATATTCCTGTTCACAACCGAGGGAGGCCACAACCGACTTCACATCCTTATCAAACAACTGGCTCACTTTGGTGGCTGCCAGGTCAACGGCCTTCAAGGCTTTTAACAGGGGTCCTTTTGCATCCAGGGTTTCGCCAGTATAGGAAACGTAAACCGTAGGAATACACAAGGTTTTGCCGTACAGGAACATGGGCGAGGTTGGATCCCAGGCGGTATAACCCCGGGCTTCAAACGTGGTGCGAATGCCTCCGCTGGGAAAGGATGAAGCATCGGGTTCCTGTTGAACGAGCTCGCTTCCTTTAAATTTTTCCAGGCCGGAAGTTGCATCGAAAAAAGTGTCGTGCTTTTCGGCTGTGCCACCGGTGAGGGGTTGAAACCAGTGGGTGAAGTGCGTTGCACCTTTGGCAATAGCCCAGCTTTTAGCGGCTGCGGCTACGGCATCGGCCGTTGCCTCATCAATTTTCTCGTGGTTGGCAATGGCCTGACTGACCTTTTTGAACACAGCCGGGGAAAGGGAAGCCCGCATCTGGTCAAGGTTAAACACAAGTTCTCCAAAGTAATCGGAAACCCGGGGCGTAGGCAGGTCCATATGCATCCGCGGGCGTTCCTCCAGTTTTTTTAATGCTTCAAATCGTAAATGCGCCATAGTGGTTGTTGAGTTTAGCTTACAGGCGCCAAAGGTATAGGATTTTTCAATATCCGGTATAAAAAATACCCTACTATGTTATTTTTTGTATGTTTTTTAGAACATCATAGTATTTTTTAATCCCATAAGGTCAAAAATAAAATAAGTTTTATGGATCGGATGGTGTTTTTCTGGATGTAACCGCGTCAAAGTGCTGATCGTAATCGGGGCGAAGGGTGCCCATCCAGCGATCCCAGAACAGAAAGTACAGTCCATAATTGCCGGTAAAATACTGGTGGTGTTGGTTATGGTTTACAGAGGTATTGATCCATTTGCCTATCCGGGTCCTGGAAAATCCTTTCGGGTATACTTCGTACCCCAAATGTCCGTATACATTATAGACCATCATAAACAGCAAAAAAATTGCAATCGCAAGCGGATGGATGGGAAACAAGAACGCCACGATAACAATGATCCCGGCTTCCAATACAGCTTCCAGCGGATGAAAAGCAAATGCTGCCCACGGTGAAGGATTGGTGGACAGGTGATGTACCCGGTGTACCCATTTATAGAAGCGCTTATGGTGGATCAGCCGGTGCATCCAGTAGAAATAAGTGTCGTGAACCCAAATCGTTAGCACAATGCTAAACACCAGGTAACCCCAGCCGTAGCGGCTAACCGCTGTATAGGTAAACGTATACTGAGCCAGTGGAGTAAGAAAAACCACATAGCCCACACCGGCAAAAATAATTACGGTCATGAGCGAATACAGAATCTCCCGGCCATAATCGGTTAACCGGGGAAATCGCGGTTGAATTTTTCTAAACCTCCAGGCCTGCTTTTTCAAGCCATAAAAAATAACAAAGGCGGCAGCGGCCAGGATAAAGTACCGCAGAAAAATAATCAGCAGGATCAGCCAGAAACTCTTACCACCTGTCAGGTATTCGCTCATACACGAAGTAACAAAAAATCCCGACCATCTGGCCGGGATTTTTATCCGGGTTAACTCGACTTCTTAACCGAGCCCCCGCTGCTTGAATTAATATTCGTTTTTGAAGGGCTTCCGCGGTAGCGGATAGTTCCTCCGCTGCTGGCGCGGGCCTCAATTTGCTGGGTAACACTTACTTTGATGGAACCGGCACTGCTGGCACGAATGGTGGCTTCTTCAGTTTCCAGGTCGTATCCATCCACATCGCCTGCACTGCTGGCCTCGATCTCAACCCGTTTCGCGCGTCCTTTGAGTTCAATATCTCCGGCACTGGATGCACTGGCAGTAAGCGACTCCACCTCGATATTGGCTTCGATGGTTCCGGCACTGGAGGCCGTTAACGTTAAAGCCCTGGATTTGATAACGCCATCGGCATAGATATTGGCAGCTGAGCTGGCCGACAACCGGTTCACCTCCACGTAGGTAACGTATACCTTAACCGTTCGGCTGCCCCGGTAGCGGCCTTCGGCCATGTGAATTCTGAGGATATCGCCCGATCGCTCGGTCAGTACATTTTCAATGGCGGTTCCGGAAACTTCAACCCGCAGGGTTTCCTTGTCGCCTTTTTTCAAGTAGACATCAATGCCTTCCGAAACTTTGATGCCGCTGAAGGCGCCTACATTTCTGGTTTCCGACTGCTGGGCAAAGAGAGCGGTTCCGTAGAAGAAGCAGAGCGCCCATACAAACAACTTTTGCATAAGGATAAAATTTGCTTTAAAGACCATCGGGTTAATTCAGGGTTGCATGCTGCGCACAGATCGATGGATTTTTTTGTAAGTGTACTAAAACATTGTAATTTTAGCTATATTTCAATGATTTAATCAACTATTCGAACCACAGGTTATTCATTATGGCATTTAACACAAAAGCAGAATTAAACATTTTGATCAATCTGGCCGCCAGCGACAGCCAGATTGCCGAGCGGGAGGCTAAACTCATTCACATGGTTGGCGCGGCTAACGGATTATCGCGTGAAGAAGTGGACGCCCTGATCAAAAACCCACAGCCCATCACCCAACTCAGCGCCATGACCAACGATGAGAAATTTGAACACCTCTACTACCTGATTCAGATGATGAAAATGGATGGCCAGGTGTTTAAAAGCGAAATCCTTTTCTGCGAAAGCATTGCAGAAAAACTGGGCTACAAAAAATCGGTTGTAGCAGAATTATCCGCCCACATTTACAGCGACCCTTCCATTACGGCCGATCGTGAAATGCTCAGAAAGAAAGCTGAAAAATTCATTCGCACCTGATTGCCAAACCAAACCTTTATTTTCCAAACCCTGGTGCTTTCACATCGGGGTTTTTTATTGCCGGGTATACACCAGCTTTCAACGTTATGTGTAAGCATATAAGCTAATAAGGTTGTTGAGGGGTTGCATTCTAATTACTAAGGTAATAAGGTTTACACCTGATTGAGGTCTAACGACTCCTCTTTTAATCCAATCCATCTTTTACAGCCGATGAGATCGTGAAATGCCTGAAAGAAAGGCTGAGGAATATTACCTCAGTAACAAGGAGAAGAAACTTTATCAACCGTATTACCTTCTCCTGCCGATAAGAATTTAAATCGATTTGGCAGAATGGGTTTATTAGAATTTCGGATGTTCCACCCTTATCACACCTCCCCAAAACCTTATTACCTTAGTAACCAAGAAGAGAT
>CAZOYJ010000087.1:1740-13849 GCA_964583905.1 uncultured Roseivirgaceae bacterium | reverse complement strand
TAAGCGCAAACACAAAACGATCTTCAATAGCGTTTAGTCCGGCTCGTTCAATTCGCTGGGCATAATCTTTTCCATACTTGCGAACATGATCACGTTGTCCAAAAACTTTTTCGCGTTCGTGTGGATCGGTAAGGGTAGGGTCTTCGAAGGTAACCTCAGGTACCGGATGGAAGAAAGGAATCTGTAAAATGGCGAATCCACCGGGTTTGAGTACGCGCCTGATTTCATTTAACGCCTGGATATCGTCATCCACGTGTTCGAGTACATGGTTGCACAACACTACATCAAATTGATTTTCTGCAAAAGGCATGTAGTGAATATCCATTTTTACTTTCGCCCAGGGTGATTCAAGGTCGGCAGTAATGTACCGGTTGCCATGAAGTTTTTCAAAGCGGGGCATAAAACACGACTCCGGTGCAATGTGCAGCACATCTTGCGTACGGGTAAAGAAATCGGTTTGCTCCTTCAGGTAAAGCCAGAGAAGCCGGTGGCGCTCCAATGCCAGGCAGTTTGGGCAAAGTGCGTTTTCCCGTACTTTGATTCTGCCGTACGGTAAAAATTTTCTGAATTTCTTTTCGCATACCGGGCACATCACTGCATGGCCGGCATACAGGCGCGTGAGCACCCATTGCCCGATGCCGGATACGCGCTGCAGGTATTTGCGGGGCACTTTTCGGATTAAAAAAGAAATCAGCTTTTTCATTAAGGGCGCTAAGGTACACCTGTCAGGGGTTTGCCTCAAACCCGATACCGGGTCGTATAAAACTTTTTTACCTTTCCGCCCATCTTACCTGTGAAATTGGACGTAAGCCAGCTTAAAACGAGTTATGCATGCAGAAACACTACTGGACATCGCCATGATGCATTCCGATTCCCTGATTGAGCGCGCCCGGCAAGGGGATAAGAATGCCCAGGGCAGGCTGGTGCAATTGTGGTATAAGCGCATATACAACTATTGCTACAAGTTTTTCCTCGACCACGACCTGGCCATGGAGGCCGCCCAGAAAACGTTCATCTCCATGTGTCGCAACCTTCAGGCGTTACAGGATGTTGCCCGCTTTAAAAGTTGGTTGTATAAGATTGCGGTAAACAGTTGCCGGGAAGAAGCCCGCAAAATAAAAGGCGCACGGGCAGTTTCTTTCGATGTGGTGGTGAATGCCGATGCGGATGACTCGCCCACCTGGGAGCGGGCCATGCGCAGAAATGAAAACCCCGAACGGCAGTACCAGCAACAGGAATTGTCGGACTTGCTGCAGCAATGTTTGTTGGAGCTAAGTGCAGAGCAACGTGAAGTAGTCATTATGAAAGAATACGAAGGATTGAAGTTCAGGGAAATTGCCGAGGCACTGAACATCTCGGAAAACACGGTGAAATCGAGAATGTATTACGGACTGGATGCATTGAAAAGAATATTGGAGAAACGAAACATTACAAAAGAAACCATCAGTTATGAGCTATAAACCAAATGAAACGCAGTTACTGGCTTACCTCTATGGCGAGCTGGAAGGGGAAGAGATGCAACGGGTAGAGCAATACCTGGCGCAGCACCCGGAGGCCAAACAGGAGTTGGAATCGCTTTCTTTTGTACGCGAAGTGTTGGGCCGGGTAGACGACAAGGAAGTCATTGCTCCGCCTATTGTGCTGGAAGATAGCCGTGTGCGCTACTTCTGGAACACGCCATATGGGCGAACTTTGCTAAGCATTGCCGCATCCTTAACCCTGTTGTTGCTGGTAGGTAAATGGACGGGACTGCGGGTATCGTATACCGATCAGGCCTTGACCATTGGCTTTGGAACTGTTCAGGAAAACAGGACTGACGCTGTTCCGCTGCTTACCCCAATTGAAGTGCAGGCCATGATCAATGCTTCGCTGACCCAGAATAATGCGGCTTTGCAAACGGGCTGGGACGAGCAGAATCAAAAACTGAATGAGTCGATCCGTACCAACCTGGCATCCTATAAAACTCCGGATCTCGATGTGTTGGTAAAGAAAGCATCGATGGCTTCGGAAGAACAAATCCGGCAGTTCGCCCTTACACTTCAGGCTGAGAATGCAAGCCAGATTAAAGATTACATGACCCTAAACTCAACAGACCAACGTAAGTATATAGAAGAATTATTGATTGACTTTGCCAAGTACCTGGAGCAACAACACCGCAACGATTTGCAGGTGCTGCAGGCAAGGCTCAATACCATCGAACAAAATACAGACGTATTCAAATATGAAACCGAACAGATCTTAACCAGTCTGATTACTTCGGTTGATCAGTCAAATTCATTAGCAACTAAAAATTAAAACAATAAAAATGAAAACGATAATTGGATTAGCCGTGTGGTGCATGATGTGGACAGTGGGGTCGGTGCATGCCCAGAAGATTGATGAGGCTCGCATGGAACGCGATATTAAGATAGCCGAGAATGTGTTGACAACCATGATCCGTCAGCAGTTTGAAGGGCAGCGAATGTTTTTCAGTCTGAACGTTAAAGGCAGTTACCAACCCGGGTATGGGGTTACGTTCCGGTTGCCGGCCGATTTTACAACACCCATCGCTTTTTCAGTTTCGGGTGATGTGGGCGATGTGGTATGGATGGACGGCCAGGTACGCGGGGCATATTCCTACTCGTATTCACCAGCCGAAGTGGAAGTACTCAGCCGCGCGCGTAGTGAAAAGGAAGCGGTATTGGCTGAGACTGAAAGCCTGAAGTCGAAAGCTGCAGCCAGAAAATCCGCCAACATGGATAGCTTACGCGATGTATACAACGAAAAACTGATTAAGGCTTCTAAAGATTTTTTGATTGATTATGGGGATATGATCAGCCAATTAGGTGCAACTGAAAAAATTGTAATAACGAATCGGGGTGAGCAACCGCGTGTGTGGGTAAACCAGTTTTTCAGTGCGCCCAAGCGTTCGTACTTGTCGGTAGAAGTTTCAAAAGCCGACATCACCGCGCATAAGCAAGGTAAATTTACCCGCGATCAGGCATTGGCAAAAGTCAATGTAGTCAATACCGAATCGGTAGAGGCTGTTGAGCCTGACCTGGAATTGTTCTCCAGCATCTTCAATCGGTTATATCGTTCCGATCTGGCTACAACGTATTTTACGGATGAGGGTATCTATTATGAGCGGCTGAAGGATTTCGGAGTAGTGTATTACATGCGGGTATACAGCAGTCAGCAAGGGCGGAGCCGGGATTTGTTTAACCTTCCTACTCTTGGTTTGAATGAAGTTGATCAGGCAGCACGCGACAAAAAGGTCAAAGAAACATATCCGGCATTTGAAAAAGAATTAAAGGAAAACTTAATTGAATACGGCCGTACCATAAAGAGTTTGCCGAACAATGAATCGCTGGTAGTAAATGTAAAACTTACCAAATGCGAGGGGTGCGGAATTCCATCTACTATAGAGTTATCTGTTAAAAGTGATGTGCTAAAAGACTTCAGCTCGGGCAAAATCACAAAGGATGCTGCCCTGGGAAAAATAAATGTAAAAAAGGGCGTTAACCAGTGAAACTCTGGCGGATTATTACAGTAATTACACTGTAGGGAGAGTATTTATTCGGGTGGTTTTAGAAAGCAAGGCCACCCGATTATTTTTGAACACTTATTTATTGATTATGAAAAGAAACCTCATTATTGCTTCCGGAGTCTTTGTTATAGCACTAATAATATTCTTTGTAGTGAAGGCCAACCGCAAAGGTGATTCGGTTGATATTATTGCCAGCGTGCAACGCGGCACGTTCAAAGTAGAGATTGAAACAACCGGTGAACTGGAAGCTAAAAATTCAGTTAAGATTACCGCTCCAACGCAATTGAGAGAATACCGGGTTAATAACCTTACCATCCAGAACATTATAACGGAAGGTACAGTGGTTGAGCGGGGTGACTGGATCGCAACATTAGACCGGTCAGAGTTTCAGGGAAGAATAAAAGACAAGGAAATTGAATTGGAAAAAGCGCAAGCCGCTTTTGTACAAACCCAGCTTGATACCACACTTCAAATGCGGCAGTCCCGCGATGAACTGATTAACCTGCGCTACAATGTGGAGGAGATGAAAATCGTGTTGGAGCAATCCAAATTTGAACCTCCCGCCACCATCAAGCAAAATGAAATCAACCTCGAGAAATCACAGCGGGCGCTCGAACAGGCTTTAGAGAATTATAAGATCAAGAAGCGGCAGAATGTAGAAAAAATGCGTACCGTAAATGCTGAGTTGCGCAAAGTGCAAAATGAATATAACGGAATGATGACCCTGATCTCTACCTTTAACATTGTTGCTCCGGAGCCGGGTATGGTAATATACCGCAAAGGCTGGGATGGCAAACCCATCAAAGCCGGCTCGCAAATCAGCACGTGGGATCCGGTAGTAGCCACCCTGCCCGACCTCACCACCATGATGTCGAAAACATATGTGAACGAGGTGGACGTACGCAAAGTGAAACCTAACCAGCGCGTAGAAATTGGATTGGATGCTTATCCGGATAAAAAACTAACCGGTAAGGTGATAACCGTTGCTAACGTAGGTGAGCAACGCCCCAACAGCGATGCAAAAGTCTTTCAGGTAGATGTTGAAATTTTTGGAACCGATCCATCGTTGCGCCCAGCCATGACCACCAGCAACAAAATTATTACCATGGTACTCGACAGTGTTTTGTTTGTTCCGTTGGAGTGCCTCCACAGCCTGGCCGATTCCATTACCTACGTATTTAAGCGGGAGGGCATGAACACCGTAAAACAGGAAATCATGGTTGGCGAAACCAACGCCAACGATGCCGTTATTCTGGCTGGATTGTCCAGTAACGACCGGGTTTATTTATCGTTGCCATCCGGTAAAAGCGGTGATGTTCGCTTGTTGCCAGAAATGGCGGGAAAACGCAAAAAACCGGAAGCCGAAGAAAATAAATCGCCAGCAGAACAAACCATTACCTTGCCCAACGGGCAAGTGATTAAAGTTTCTGGGGACGCCATTCAAGAAAAGCCGCAAAACGGACAACGTAAAGAAGGGCAGCGCAGTGGTGATGGAAGACGAACAAATCCTAACCGGTAGTAGGTTACCCCATCATTATGAGAGAAAGACTACTCGCCAATCTTTACATTGCTATTGATGCTGTGATCGCAAACAAAATGCGATCGTTGCTTACGGCATTGGGGATCATCTTTGGTGTGGCTGCGGTTATTGCCATGCTGGCCATTGGTAATGGTGCGCAACAGGAAATTCTGGAACAGATCAAGTTGGTAGGGGTTAACAACATCGTCATCAAACCTATTGTCGAACAAGAAGAAACCAAAATAGCGGAAGCATCCGCAGAAAAAGAAAAGAAAAAATTTTCACCCGGACTCACCATTCGCGATGTACACAGCATTGAAGAAACCATTCCCGGCATTACGAAAATGAGCCCGGAAATTATTTTGGAGAGCACCATCATTAAAAGCGGCATCCGTAGGTCAGCCAAGTTGGTGGGTGTTGAACCGGTTTACTTCGAGATTTACAACTTCGAGCTTTCGGAAGGTTCCATGTTTACAGCCGAACATCTCAAAATCGGTGCCCCGGTTTGCATCATCGGTAATTCCATCAAATCTAAATTTTTCCCTACAGAAAACCCTGTTGGTAAATCCATCAAGGTTGGTCCCAACTGGCTTACCATCATCGGGGTAATGAAGGAGCGCTACGTTTCCGAAAGCAGCATTGCCAAGTTGGGTATCCGCGATTTTAACATGGATGTATACGCCCCGCTACAAACGGTTTTAATCCGCTATAAAAACCGGGATATGATCACCCAGAACTCCATGAATCCCATGCAGAATTTCAGCCGGGGAAGAATCATTATCATTACAGGCGATGGGCAGGATGACGACAGCGGCCCGGCCGTAAATTACCATCAGCTCGACCGGCTTGTTATCCAGGTGGACGAAACCAAAATGCTTACACCCACTGCCGAAATCTTATCCCGGCTATTGCAGCGCAGGCACTATGGTGTGGTGGATTATGAAATTGAAATCCCCGAGTTGCTGCTGAAGCAACAGCAACGCACCAACGATATATTCAATTATGTGTTGGGCGCTATTGCCGGCATCTCGCTGCTGGTGGGCGGCATCGGTATTATGAACATCATGCTGGCATCGGTATTGGAACGCATCAAGGAAATTGGGTTGCGTCTGGCCATCGGTGCGCAAAAAACAGACATCGTTCAACAGTTTTTATTTGAAGCGGTGATGATCAGCGTAAGCGGGGGTATCATCGGTGTGATCCTGGGAGTTACCCTGGCTATGCTGGTGTCATCGTTTGCTGAGATTCCAACCGTTATTAGTTTCGCTTCAATTCTATTATCCTTTGGTGTGGCGGCTACCGTAGGCCTTGTTTTTGGAATTGCCCCGGCCCGGAAAGCAGCCATGCAGGACCCTATCACTTCTTTACGCTATGAATAAACCCGTACGATTTTTTCTGTTCGCATGGATTGTATCTTCTGTGTGCACAAGTTCTTTTGCTCAACAAAGAAAATATGGCCTCACCGATGTAATTGAGTTGGCCAAAAACCAATCGCCATTATCCAAACAGGCCGAAACCCGAAAAGAGAACCGGTATTGGCAATACCGGTTTTTCCGATCCAATTATAACCCACAGCTTCGGTTGAATGGTACGGTACCCGCGTATTCGAAAAGTGTAAGCCAGGCGCCACAACAAGATGGTTCGTTTATCTATACCCCCATCGAGCAATCGAATAACCGGTTAAATCTGGGGCTACTTCAGCCGCTGGCCATTACTGGCGGGTCTGTTTCGGTGAATTCTGAACTGCAATATTTTCGCAACTACATTTCGAATAACCCGCTTTTTGCCGAGCAGTGGGGTGGAACGGTGATGAACATCCGGCTGGATCAGCCCGTGTTTGCTTTCAACTCACTTCGCTGGGACAGAAGAACGGAACCCTTGCGTTATGAAGAATCAAAGCGCAGTTATGTTGAAGAAATGGAATTTATTTCGCGCGAAGCCGTGAATCGTTTCTTTGATGTGTTGGATGCCCAGATTAATCTTCAGATTTCGGAATTTAACCTGGCCAACAACGATACGATATATAAAATTGAAGAAGGCCGGTATAACATCGGCACAACCCCTAAGGATAAACTGCTCCAGGCGGAGTTGCAATTGCTGCGCTCACGCCAGGCCGTTACGCAGGCAAAAATAAACCTGCAAACTGCCCGCCTGCAAATGCGTAGCTACCTGGGCTTACGCGATGGGGAGCAGTTTGAATTGGTGTTGCCGGAAGAAATTCCACCTCTGTACATCACGGTGGAGGAGGCGCTTCAATTGGCTAAAGAAAACCGTTCCGATTATATAGCATTTGAACGCAGAAAACTGGAAGCCGAGCGTGAAGTGGCACAAGCCCGGGGTCAGCGGTTTCAAACCAATCTTATAGCAACCTACGGATTGAACAATAATGGGTTTGCCTTTTCAGATATTTACCAGGATCCAACCCAACAGCAGACCTTTGCGCTTTCGCTGAATGTTCCGATTGTGGATTGGGGTCGCAACCAAGCCAGGATGCAAACTGCATTAGCCAATAAAAAATTAAATGATTACGTAATCGCCCAGGATGAGGTGAATTTTGAACAGGAAATCATCACTCAGGTTAGTCAGTTCGATGTGTTGCTCAGCCAGATTGAGATCACAAAAAAGTCGGATGAAGTGGCCGAAGAACGCTACATCGTTTCTCAAAATCGCTACCTCATCGGTAAGATAGACATCACCAACCTGAACATTGCCCTTACCGAAAAGGATGATGCCAAACGAAGCTATGTAGGAGCTCTGCGCGCCTTCTGGACTGCCTATTATGATTTAAGAAGATTAACCTTGTATGATTTTACCGGCAGGAGGTTATTGTACCGGCCAGAGTGATGATCGGAAATTATAGTAATCTTTTCTTCATCAGCACATCCGTTTGCAGGTCATTTCCCAACTGAAAAGGATGAGTGCCGTAGATTTCAAAACCCCAGCGTTTGTAAAAGGCAATCGCTTTTTCATTCTTTTCCCAAACGCCCAGCCATAAGGTTTCATAGTGGTTGGCCGTTGAATAATTGATAACGTGCTCCATCAATGCGGCTCCAACTTTTTTAGATTGGTACTCACGTAATACATAGATCCGTTCCAGCTCCAGTGCTTTGGTATTTTTTGGCTGATCCTTATGTTGGTTCAACCGAAGTTTACAATACCCGGTAGCCTGCGGATCTGCGTAAGCAATAAAAAATTTATTGCTTGGATCGTTCAGCTCATCCGAAAGTTTAGACGGTGTGAAATGCTCATCCAGGTATTTCTCCAGATCCGCTTTTGTATTTTGATGAGCAAAGGCTTCTTCGAATGTCTGACGGGCCAGTGTTACCAGACGCGAAACATCCTGAACCCCGGCTGGTTTGATGTGCAGATCAGTCATGTTAGTACAAATTCAATCTTTGACTGACAATTTGTAATTTCCTACATTGAATAGTAATGCAAAGTACATTTCTCTTTTTGATCATGCTGGATGTTGTACTTCTCTATTTACTAAAGCGACTAATCAGAGACAACAAGTAAATATTCTCTTTAAATGCCAGTATACGTAAAAGGTGTAATTTCTTTTAACCGTTTTTTTAACGTTTCATCAATCTCCAGCCCGTCAATAAAATCATCAAAATCCTGACGGGTTAGCTTTTCGTTTTTGCGGGTTAACTTTTTCAAAGCTTCATACGGATTTGGATAGCCTTCTTTTCGCAAAATAGTTTGAATGGCTTCGGCTACCACAGCCCAGTTGTTTTCAAGATCATCGGCTATGGCTTGTTCATTCAACTCTAATTTGATGACTCCTTTTAAAACAGATTGAAGCGCCACCAGTGTATGTGCGAGTGGAACGCCTATATTTCTCAATACGGTAGAATCGGTTAAATCGCGCTGAAGCCGTGATATGGGCAACTTGGCTGAAAGGTGTTCAAAAATGGCGTTGGCAAATCCAAAGTTTCCTTCCGCATTTTCAAAATCAATCGGGTTTACCTTGTGCGGCATAGCCGATGAACCCACTTCGCCTTCTTTAATTTTCTGCCTGAAGTAATTCATGGAAATGTATTGCCACATGTCGCGACTGAAATCAATCAGAATGGTGTTGATGCGTTTCAGGTTATCAAAATAGGCAGCCAGGTTATCGTAATGTTCGATTTGGGTGGTAGGATCACTCCGAACCAACCCCAGGTGGTTACCCACAAAGGTATTTCCGAAATGCCGCCAGTTTACCTCGGGGTAGGTAATGTGGTGCGCATTGAAGTTTCCGGTGGCCCCGCCAAATTTGGCCGACCAGGGAATGGTTTTCAGTAACTCAAGCTGCTTGTTAACCCGCTCTACAAATACATACAACTCCTTGCCTAACCGTGTGGGCGATGCGGGTTGCCCGTGGGTTTGGGCCAACATGGGTATATCTTTCCATTGCACCGAAAGGCTGGTGAGCTCATGCGCGAACTTTTCAATTTGAGGTAAGTACTCCTGGCTAGTAAATTCCTTAAGGGAAAGCGGGATAGCCGTGTTGTTGATGTCTTGTGAAGTCAGACCAAAATGAATGAATTCCTTGTAAGTGTCAAACTTGAATTGCTCGAATTTCGACTTAAGAAAATACTCAACGGCCTTTACATCGTGATTGGTGGTTTTTTCAATTTCTTTGATGGCGGCAGCATCCGCTTCTGTAAAGTTACGGTAGATGGAGCGCAGCTTGTCTTCCATCTCTTTGGGGAAAGATGCAAGCTCGGGCAAGGCATAGGTGAGGGCGATGAAATATTCCAGCTCTACCCGAACCCGGTAGCGCATGAGCCCGAATTCCGAAAAATAAGCAGCCAGTGCTGATGTTGTTGTATAATACCGCCCGTCAATAGGCGAAATGGCAGTTAAGGTATTGATGTTCACGGTGCCTGATTAAGGTGTAAAAATAGCAAACGAATCGGGATTTCCGGGTTTAGATTTTCGTCAGAAACACAGGTCGCCAGTCAACCGTCTGCCGAAAATACCCGTTACTGGTTTATTAGGATTAACCTTCGTTTTTTAGTTTTGCTCCCCTTAATGAAACCGATCATTTCTACTTTCCTGCTTTGCACTTGTGCGTACCTGGCTCACACCCAAAACAAACCGGGTACGGAACTGCCGATAAAAAAAGCAAAGTCGGCTATCATTCTTGATGGTGTTTTGGATGAAGAAGATTGGCAGACCGCAGTTGTGGCCAAAGACTTTTTTATGAATTACCCGGTCGACAGCATGAAGGCCACCTTCCAGACGGAAGCCCGGTTAACCTTTGATGATCAGTACCTGTATGTATCCTTTGTTTGCTACGATGACGACACACCCGACATTGTTCAATCCTTACGCAGGGATTTTAATTTCGAGAACAACGACAACATGAGTGTGATCATTGGTCCGTTTAACGATGGACTAAATGGCTTTTACTTTCTGATTACCCCACGAGGTGTACAGGGCGAAGGCTTAGTGTCGGCTGGTGGCGCCAGTGATGATAGCTATAGCGGAACCTGGGATAATAAGTGGTATTCGAAAGTAGTTAAGTACGAAGACCGTTGGATTGCTGAATTAGCTATACCCTTTAAAAGTTTCAGGTTTAAGGATGGCGAGAAGGAGTGGAACATCACCTTTATGCGATGGGACCGCAAGCGCAACATGGTGTCGAGCTGGATTGCTACCCCCATTCAGTATATCCCGGCATCCTTCGCATATTCCGGAAAATTGGTTTGGGTGGATGATCCGCCCCACAGCAAATCGAATATTTCAATTATTCCCTATGTGGCGGGTGTTAACTCAACCGATAAGGCAACCGAACCGGCCACCAACAACTATAACCTTCAGGTTGGCTTTGATGCGAAAATCGGTATAACACCTTCTTTGAATCTTGATCTTACCGTAAATCCTGATTTCTCGCAGGTGGAGGTAGACCGGCAGGTGATTAACCTTACGCGTTTCGAGTTTCGTTTTCCGGAGTTGCGGCAATTTTTCCTTGAAAATAACGACCTCATCGAGCGCGCTGGCTTTCCGGAAGCCCGGCCATTTTTCACCCGAAGGGTTGGGTTAGCGCGCGATACAGCCGGCCGGCTTCAGCAAGTGCCCATTTTATACGGAGCGCGATTGAGCGGCTCTATTAATAAGAACTGGCGCATCAGCACACTTAATATGCTCACCAAAGAAAAACTTTCACTGGGCTTGCCGCAGCAGATGTATTCGGTAGCGATAGTGCAACGCAATTTTTGGAAGCAATCCAATTTTTCGCTGATGTATGTTGATAAGCAATCGCTTGGTGTTGGCCGGAACGACAGCCTCCGATACTTCAATGCTGAATTATGGAAGGAAAAGATCAGGGGAAATGATACCACCTGGGTACTCAATCAATACAACCGGGTGCTGGCAGCTGATTTGGATTTGCTTAGTGAAGACAATAAGTGGTACGCCAGTTTCTATTATACACGGTCGTTCGATAATTACCTGAAAGGAAAAAATGATACCGGGGGCGCGTTCGTCCGGTACAGGAACCGGAACTTTGATGTGATGGGAGGACAAACCTTTGTCCAGGAAAATCACAATGCCGAAGCTGGTTTTGTTCCGGCCCGCGGAGTATACCCCGGGCTATGGAATGTTTTCTTTAATGGAAATGTAAACCTGTATCCGGAAAGTAAAGTAATTGCCCGCATGGGGCCTTTTATGAATGTAAATTTTTCGGGTGTACCGTCAGGAGGCATTACCGACAAACGGTTTAGTGCCGGGTACAGTTATAATTTTTTAAATACAGCTTCCCTTTCCATGTTTTATGAAAATACCTATCAGCAATTAACCAATACCTTTAATCCAATTGACGGTGAGAAGTACAGGAATTTCGTAGAAGGTGAAGTGTACACGTGGGGGAATGGAGTGGTATTTTTCCAGTCTGATCTGCGTAAGCGCTTCAATTATTCCGCCCAGGTAAGCTATGGCGGATTTTACAATGGAACCTTGCTGCGGTTAAACGGTATGTTGAATTACCGGTACCAACCTTTCGGGAGTGTAGCCATTCAATACGATTTCAATTCGATTGATTTGCCCGAAAACTATGGAAATGAAAAACTGGTGTT
>CAZOYJ010000087.1:0-1730 GCA_964583905.1 uncultured Roseivirgaceae bacterium | reverse complement strand
ACCTTTACCGATAAACTTTTTCTGACCACCTTTGTTCAATATAACAACCTGGCTGATAATGTAAACCTGAATGCACGGTTTCAATGGCGGTATCAGCCGGCTTCCGATTTTTTCATTGTATACACCGAAAACTATTTCCCCGATCACCTCAAAAGCAAGAACCGGGCATTGGTGTTTAAGTTTACATATTGGATGAATTTATAATATGGACGTATTTTATCCGTATATCCGTACTTTTGCATGTTAAGATCAACCTATTATGGCGTTTGGATTTTTTAAAAAGAGCGAGAAGAAAGCGGAATCTGCCAGCAGCGGGAGTTCGCATTATTTTGAGTTGAAAGTCAAGCAGATTGTTCAGGAAACCAGAGACGCTGTTCAAATCATATTTCACCAACCCGAAAAAAAAATCAGTTATAAATCCGGTCAGTTCCTTACCCTGATCATGCCGTTTGAGGGTAAGGAAATCCGCAGGGCGTACTCGTTGTGTTCATCGCCCTTTGTGGATGAAGACCTTGCTGTTGCCGTTAAGCGCGTTGATCATGGGCTGATGTCGAACTGGCTGTTGGATAACCTGAAGGCGGGCGATTCAATTAAGGTAATGGAGCCCATGGGGCAATTTACTACTGAATTTAGTCCAGATCGGAAACGTCACCTCATAATGTTTGCGGGCGGATCGGGTATAACCCCGATGATGTCGCACATAAAAAGTTTGCTCACCCAGGAACCCGACAGCATTGTTTCCTTGATATACTGCAACCGCGATATTGACAGCATTATTTTTAAAAGCGAACTGGCCACCTGGGAAACCAATTACCAGGGCCGGTTGCATGTTATTCATGTGCTCGACAACGCCCCGATGAACTGGCAGGGCTATTCCGGCTTGTTGAATCCCGAAATGCTGAAGAAACTTTTTGAACGTATTCCCGACTGGGGTATCGACAAGACTACTTACCTGATGTGCGGACCGGAGGGGATGATGAAAAATGTGGAGACGTTATTGGCCGAGCACAATATTCCAACTGAAAAAATCTTTAAAGAGAGTTTTGTGCAGGGCACGATCAATAAGGATAAAAAAGAAGCAGCTCAACCTACGCCCGATGAAAAGAAGGCTCGTGAAGTAACCATTCGGTACGATGGCCAGGAATATAAAATTATGGTTGAACCCCATCGGGCCATATTGGAAACTGCGTTGGATCAGGGTATCGACCTGCCGTACTCCTGTCAAAGCGGGTTGTGTACGGCCTGCAGGGGAAAGGCGCTGTCGGGAAAAGTAAAACTGGATGAAGAAGAAGGTCTGTCGCAATCGGAACGGGATGAAGGTTACGTACTTACCTGTGTGGGTCATCCGATGACAGACGATGTGGTGATTGAGATTGGGTAAAATCCAATTTTTTGGTTTAAGTTTTATAAACGAGGCAATGAAATTCGTACTTTGCTTTTTTTCTAAGCCAAACCCCTGATTGGTTAACAAACTGTGTTTATGAAATTAAAAGTCCTACATTTTGTTCTTGCTATAGCGGTATCATCGGTATCTGCACAGAATTTGTATCTACCGATAGAGTTTCAGAGCGCTTATAAGAAGGGTACCCGTAAAATGGATGGAAGCGTTTCGCCTTCGTATTGGCAAAACCGGTCGGAATACCAAATCAAGGTGAAAGTCGATCCTTATAAAAAACTATTACAAGGAGAAGCAACCATTACCTACTACAACAACTCGCCTGACACGATCC
>CAZOYJ010000086.1:0-14029 GCA_964583905.1 uncultured Roseivirgaceae bacterium | reverse complement strand
TAACATGTACATGAGCAATGCCAATTACGCTTCCAGTGGTGAGCAAAACTGGAAGCATACACAGGTGAAAGGATACAAGGGCATTATTGAGTACAGCGATGGTTCCGGTTATAAACTGAGCGTTCCCATCGGGCAATCGTCCATGATCGTGTGGGAGGGTATCAACTTTATCAGTGAACAGGAAATGATGAATGCGGCCAATGCGTTTGATATAGATGCCATAAAAAATAAACTAGGTGAGAAGTAATTATTAACAGAGAAACACCCATGAAAAATATTTTCATTTCCATGATCACACTCGGCTTATGTGTTACCATGATGGCCGAAGCTCAGGAGTTTGATAAAAGTTTAGCCAGTGCAAAATCGGCATACCAGGCGGGCAACCTGGATGACGCCCGGTTCAACCTCGAAAATGCATTGCGCGAAGTAGATGCGGCTATTGGCCGAGAAATCTTAAAAGTGCTTCCCACTGCGTTGGGCGGACTGAACAGCGATCCGAAGAATGACCAGGTTACCGGTATGTCGGGAGCATTGTTTGGTGGATTGTATGTAAACCGTTCGTATGGAAATCCGGAGGGCAAGACTGCCGAGGTAAATATTATCAGCGATTCGCCCATGCTGGCCGGCATAAATGCTATCCTGGCCATGCCTTCGATTATGAACACCGGTGACAGCAATCAGAAAGTGGTGAAAGTTCAGGGTTACAAATCACTACTGACGAGGGAGGCCGATGATAACAACCAAACCGCTGGATATCAGTTACAGATACCGTTTGGGAATTCCATGCTGACGCTGGATTACAACGGTGCCATTTCAGAAACCGAGATGTTGAAACTGGGCAACAGCCTGCCGCTTGATAAGATTATCAAGCTTGCGCAATAGGATTCCTAAACTTTGGTCCAGGTTAAATTATCCTGACGAAACAAATTTTTTCTGCCCGGAACCAGTTAACAGTTGACAAGGGAAATTGACAAAACTCCCTTGTCAACTGTTTCTTTGTCAATTGTCAACTTTTTTTGACTCGTCCTGACTCGTCCTGAAAAAAGTTTACACATTTGGGTTAAGAGTCCTGATGAGTTGCCTCACGTACTCACCCATGTAATTTTGGCGTCTACAGCGTTGCGCCTGGCCGGTTGGTTAGTATGCTTGGGAATGCCCAGATGCAGAAAGCCAATGATCCTGTCTTCGGCCGATAACCCAAAGGCTTCTTTAGCTTCATCAAAATAAGTAACTCCACCGGTACTTAAATAGCACCCGATTTTATAGGCTGTGGCGGTGAGGTACATGTTTTGAATGGCACAGAACACTGCACCCATCTCCTCCACCTCCGGCACCGATTTTTTTTCATCGCGTTTCATGTACACCAGGATAATGTGCGATGACTCCAGCGGTTTTTTCTGCAAGTTCAGGTAGCGCTCTTCCTTAAAGGTGCCATCGGCTTGCGTTACACGTTTGTACACTTCCGATTGAATATGCGCCAGCTTTATGCGACCAGCACCGCTAAATACCATAAACCGCCACGGTTCGGTAAGTTTGTGCGTGGGTGCCCAGTTGGCGTTTGCCAACAGTTGATGGATGATTTCATCCGCTACGCTTTCGCCCGTGTAATCTTTAGGAAAAACGGAGCGTCTTGCCGCTACCAGTTTATTGAAATCAACAGGTTCCATAGTTTTTCTTAATCTTGATGGAAGGTAAGAATTGCAGAAGGTGCAGTGAAATTTTTTTATTTTTATATGATGTATTGTCAGGTTAATGATTGGTTATGCGCATTGCTGTACGTATAAGCTTTGTCATCAGTCTGGGCTCCTGTGCACCACTTTATGTCCCCAATGCACGCAATACACCCCTGTTTGATCAGCCGGGTGAGGCCCAGGTTTCATTCGGGTATGCTACGGGTTTCGATTTGCAATCGGCTTATGCCGTTTCGGAACATATAGGCATAATGGTTAACTATTTTCATACCGTTCAATCAGGAACGAATGCATTTTCCATGCAGGAGAATAATTTCCGCTACCGCCACCGGTTAATAGAACTGGGTACGGGGTATTACACCAATTTAACGGGCAATGAAGGTCAGCGGGTAAAGATTTATGCTGAACTGTTTGCAGGTGCAGGCTGGGCCCGCGGAAGCGGAGTGGATAATGCCTCCAGGGGTTTTATGATTTTTCAATCGCAGGATACAGTTAACATACAATCCCGGTATAGAAAATATTTTATTCAACCTCTGGTTGCTTTTCGATTCCCATCGGCTGATGTAGCTATAACTTGCCGGATAAGTGCAGCAGATTTTTATCGGACAGAAATTACAGCAACATCCAACAAGCGACTGGAGGTTGATCAGTTAAAAGCGTTTTTCGAGCCATCAGTCGGATATAGACTGTACACGCGAAACCGCAAGCTCTTTTTTAATTTCCAGGGTGGATTTAATTTCCCACTTAACCGGGCCATTGATGAGGAGTACCTTGAATATGTTCCGTTTAGCGGAACCGTTGGTGTGGGCATCAAACTACATTCACGTAAACCGTAAGGTTAACGTGGAAATTGTTGGGCATCAATGCCCGGCAGCAGCTTTAGCGCATTCTTGTAATAAATTTTCTTCAGCACCTCATCGGGTAATTCCAGGCCATACATCCGCCAGAAAGCGTGGTAGCGCTTATGATAAGGAAAGTATTCATCGGAAGTTTCCAGTACACGGAAGTATGTTGCGTATTCATCCGGCACCCACGAATCTTTTCCAAACAACACCCGATCCTGGTATTTAACCATAAAGTCGCGGGCTGTGCGGGGCTGCCTGCCGAGTTCAGCAATTACGGCACCAATTTCTACGTACATATTCGGTATAGCATCTAGCAATTGGCTAAGCTTATTCAAATCGTTCGGGTACCAACCCATGTGCGCGTTGATGAATTTTGTTTTCGGATGTTTCTTAAACATGTTGTGTTGTTCCTGGATGAGTTGCTCCCAGGGGGCAGGATCGGTGTCGCTTCGTTTTCTACCGGCATGGGTTTTCAGCTCCAGCCAACGCTCGTTGGTTTCATCCATCGGATCCCAAAACGATTTTGGATCGGCCGTATGAATCAAAACCGGAATGCCCAACTCGCCACACTTAGCCCAAATCGGATCAATGCGCGGATCATCCACACGAATGCGATTTCCCTTACTGTCGCGATTACCCATGCCCAGGCTTTTATAAATTTTTAAACCCATGGCTCCACGCTTTACATCGGCCTCCAGTTGCCGAAGCGTGCGACTTTGCCATTCGGGATTGTCTATGTCGCTGAAATCGACATTGGTGAACAACACAAAACGTTTGGGGTGAAGGTTGTTGATGTTTTCAATTGACTTTTCCAGGTGATCACCACTTCTTCTGAACCCCCTCCCGCTCAGGTTTACCATCACCGCCATGTTGAGTTTATCCATTTCGGCAATCAGGTTGTTCAGGTTGCCGGGCGAAGTCATGTCGCCCTGGTGATTGTGAATATCGATGAACGGAAATTTTGCACGGGTAACTTTATGCTCCGGCACCACCAGGGTAGAGGGCGGATCGTAGGCTTCAAAATCCATTTTCAATTCAGCAGGTTTTTCCTGGGCAAAGGCCAGGCTTGAAGCGAAGAGGAGAATAACAACAGGAATATACTTTTTCATATGTTAAATTTTTTTTTCAAAGACATATGGAATGCCCAGGCTGAATTACCATTCTGTTGGGTCTGCATGGCTGATGGGCATTTCATGGTTGTTAATTTTTAGCAATAATACGAATACCACATCATCGGGTTGAAAAATAAATCCATACGGGCAGACTGATGTTTGAGCGGAGGAATAGACCGGATGAACAATCCTGTTCAAGTCAGCTCAAATTTTCATAACTTGTTGCATTAAACAAAGAGCCATGAAAGTCTCCACTGGGTTTGTCGTTTTGGGTATGCTGATCTCCTCCTTCCTGTGTGCACAGGATCAGCAACTGGAAAATGTGCGGAAGAAATTAGCGGCCAAAGATTTTGCAGGAGCAAAGACGGATGCGGGCAAACTGATTGATGCAAATCCAAAAAACAAAGTAGCGTTGCTGTTACGCGGTGAAGCACGAATGGGCCTCGAAGATTTTTATGGTGCCATTGCCGACCTGACGTATGCACTTGAAGTAGACTCAACCTTTGCAGACGCCTATAATCTCCGGGGTGAGGTCAAAACGATATTAGGCGATAACGAGAGCGCGCTTTTGGATTTAAACCAAGCCATAAAATTCAATCCCAAGCATGTAGATGCCTATACAAACCGAGGCTTTGCTCATTATAACCTGGATAATTTAACGGCTGCATATTTCGATTTTTCCAAAGCCCTTGAACTCGGCCCGCCCGATGCGGATAAATTTTTCAACCGCGGTGTGGTGAAGGCCGACCTGGGTGAATTTGTAAGCGCTATTGACGACTACACCAAAGCCATTGAGTTCGATAAAACCGATCCGGCTTTGTTCAACTATAGAGGCGTAGCCTATTACAACATCAGTGACTTTAAACGGGCTATTGCCGATTACGATCAGGCCATTAAGCTTGATCCGAACGATCCGTTGAAATATGAAAATCGCGCCCTGGCCCGAAGTGCACTGGAAGACCACAAAGGCGCGCTCGAAGATTTCAACAAAGCTATTGAACTTGATCCGGATGATCCGGAAACCTATAACCTCCGGGGCGTAGTAAAATTCCATCTGGACGATAACGAGGGCGCCATAAAAGATTACACCAAAGCCATTGAACTAGACCCCACCAACCCTGTGTATTACGATAACCGCGCCTTGAGCCGTACCGAAAAGGAAGATTACCTGGGCGCCATTGAAGATTACACCGCATCCATCGAGCTATACCCCACCGATCCGGAAACGTATTATCAACGGGGCCTGATAAAATTGCAAATGGGCAATAAGTACGATGCCTGTTTGGATTTTAAAACGGCCGATGAGTTGGGCTCGCCAGATGCCAGGGCGGCTTTGAAAAAGAATTGTAAGTAATGAATTCATCTTCGGGGCCTAAGCCAGGAAGAATTGTCGTTGTTCTTAACGGAATTTCGACCCAAAAAAAATTCTTCTATAACGAAATTCTTCCTGTACTTAAAACAGTAGCCAATGTTTCGGTACAGGAAACCCGATCACGCAACGATGCGGTAATCCTTGCTTCCAAAGCTGTTGAGGAAAAGGTTGATGCCATTCTTGCCGCGGGCGGAGATGGCACCCTGCATCAGGTAGTTAATGGAGTCCTTTTCGGAAGGGAGGAAAAAACAAATCTTCCGGCAATCGGACTGATCCCCATCGGTTCGGCAAATGATTTTGCGCGAACTATAAACGCCAGAAGAAATCCGAAAATACTACAACATCTCCTAACCGAATTTAAACCCAAACCTGTTGATGTGGGCAAGTTCACCTTTCACGATGGCAGCCATCACTACTTCATCAACATTGCCGATACCGGTATGGGCCCCGATGTGGCCAAGCGTATAAACGGAGGTAAGAAACCACTCGGAGCGGATGCAGCTTATTATTGGGCTATTTTGAAAACCTTCTCTTCCTATGCGCCAACAGAAATAACCGTTACCACTGACGCCTGGTCGTGGACCGGAAAAGTGCGTACCCTTGCCATTGCCAACGGAAAATGTTTCGGACACGGGTTGCATGTTGCGCCCGATGCCCTACCGGATGACGGCCTGTTTTCTGTGTTTATCGGGGGAGATATTTCGGTTTGGGATTTCATCCGCTACAGCGGAAGGTTGAAGAAAGGTAAAATCATCCAGCATCCGGAAATTTTTTACCGTCAGGCAAAACAGCTCACCATTACCTCGCCCCACCTGTTGATGGTTGAAGCCGATGGAGAGTTGCTGCATCCGCTTCCGGTACACGTGGAAGTGTTGGAAAAAAAGCTTCCGTTTTTAAGGGAATAAAAAAAGCCTTCTGTACAGAAGGCTTTTCAAACAAAAGCGTTTAATCTTTTGGCGGCCCCCCATAGGTGACATCACTGAAGGCCAGCATTGGGTAACCAATAAACGGCAAGAGAATGAGTAGGATGGTCATCACGATATCCTTGCCAAAAGCTTTGGCCAGGAGGTGAGCCAGATAAATCATAATGAAAAGATTCACGAATGGAATCAGCAATAAAATGATCCACCATACAGGCTTGCCTACTATTTCCAACAACACAATCAGGTTGTAGATGGGAATGATGGCGGCCCATCCGGGTTTACCAGCTTTTTCAAAAATTTTCCACATGCTGATGATGACCAGCAGAAGTATGGCACAATAAATAAACAGGAATACGCCCATCGCAGCGAAGATGCCCTGCTCAAGGCCATCATAAGATTGGTAATCGTCCATAATAATCAGGGTTTAGTTTGGTAATTTGGTTGTTAAAATTAGCTTAATTTCCGTAATCACAAAGAGGCACAATAGCCGGCAACTTTAAATTCAAAACCGTGAACAAGCAACTTGAAAGTATTTATAGCGCCTTGCAGCACCAGCGCGACAGTATTTTGAATTCCGTGAAGGCCTCTCCGGATGCATGGCATGTTAAACCCGCACCCGGTAAATGGTCGATTGGTCAGATTCTTACCCACATTATTACGTCTGAAAAGCTTTCACTCGGGTACATGAAGAAAAAGATGAAAGGTGTGGATCAGTTGGATGAGTCAGGTCTTGGGGAAACAATCCGGTTGTGGATCTTGATTATTTCACAGCGTGTTCCGCTTAAGTATAAGGCTCCCAGGGTACTGGTTGAAAATACACCGGAAGTTCTTCCATTGGATGAACTAACCAAACAATGGGATGCGGTGCGCCAGGAACTGGCCGAATTTCTGAACAGCCTTGAAGAGAAGCACATCCATAAATTGATTTACAAACATCCATATGCCGGGCGGTTTGATGCCCGGCAGGCCTTGATCTTTTTACGCGAACACCTCATTCATCATACGCCACAGATTAACCGGATTCTTAAACGTCCGCACACGTAACTTTTTCTATTAGCCTTTGATTTTGTTTTATCTTTTCAGCCTAACTCCTGCTACATGAAAAAAACTATCCTGCTCTTTGTAGTTCTTACCGGTATCATCAACGCCTTTGCCCAACAAGCTTTACTTAGTCCAAAAGATTTTTTAGGATACGAATTAGGCGAACGCTTTACCCGGCACCACCGGGTAATGGATTATTTTCAGCACGTAGCCGGTGTATCACCCACGGTTGATCTGTACAAGTATGGGGAAACCTATGAGTACCGGCCGTTGGTGTATGCGGTAATTGCTTCGGCAGAAAACTATGCAAGGCTGGATCAGATCCGGTTGGACAACCTGCGCAGAACGGGAATGGCGGAGGGAACGCCATCTACCAAAGTAAGCATCGTATGGCTTAGTTACAATGTGCATGGCAACGAGGCCAACTCAATGGAGGCCTCCATGCAAACGCTGTATGAATTAGCTGACCCCAACAATGTTAAATCGCAGGAGTGGTTGAAAAATACCGTGGTGATTATCGATCCGTGTATCAATCCGGATGGGCGTGACCGGTATGCCAATTTCTATAACCAGTTTGGCAACCGCCCGGCCAACCCAAATGGCGATGCCAAAGAACACCGCGAAACCTGGCCGGGTGGAAGAAGCAATCATTACTGGTTCGATTTAAACCGCGACTGGGCGTGGCTGACACAGGTAGAATCGCAGCAGCGCCTGAAAATTTATAACCGGTGGATGCCCCATGTGCATGTTGATTTTCATGAGCAAAGTTATAACAGTCCCTATTATTTTGCCCCGGCAGCCGAACCCCTGCATGAGGTCATCTCGCCCTGGCAACGCGAATTCCAGGTGACAATCGGAAAGAATAACGCTAAGTATTTTGACCAGGAAGGCTGGCTTTATTTTACACGCGAGCGATTCGATTTGTACTACCCAAGTTATGGCGACACCTACCCCACGTACAATGGCGCCATCGGCATGACGTATGAAAAAGCAGGGGGTGGATTTGCAGGCTTAACCATTACGACACGCGAAGGCGATCCGCTTACGCTGAAGGACCGGCTTACGCATCACCACACCACGGGAATGTCTACGGTTGAAATTACTGCGCTCCATACCAACCGGGTAGTGGACGAATTTGAAAAATATTTCCGGGAGAATAATACCAATCCGGCATCGCCTTATAAAACGTATGTGATCAAAAGCGACAATAATCCGGATAAAATTCAAAAACTGGCCGCCTGGATGGAGGCCCATGGTATTCGCTTTGGTCATCCTGCAGCGGGCAAGGCAACCCGTGGGTTTGATTACGCCACACAAACTACACAAAGCGTAACGTTGAGTACAGACGATATTGTGATCAACATCTATCAGCCGAAGTCGCGGTTTATTACAACCGTTTTTGAACCCGTTTCAAAACTACCCGACTCGGTAACCTACGATATTACCGCCTGGAACCTGATGTATGCCTATGGCCTGAAAGCGTATGCGTTACCTGAACGTATTAATGTGGGCAAGCCCTTTCAGGCGAAAGCCATAACTCAAACACCGGTGACTGAAAAACCCTATGCTTATATTTTCCGATACCAAAGTCTGGCCGATGTAAAATTTTTATGTGCGCTACTGAAAAATGGTGTTAAGGTGCGCGCCTCACTTCAGCCCTTTAAAGTTGGGGGTGAAAGCTTTGATGCGGGCTCATTGATTGTTACACGAAGAAACAATGAATTAATTCCGGAGTTCGACCTGTTGGTTCAGGGCCTGGCAAAAGATAAAAACCGGAAGTGGTTTGCAGCCTCTACCGGGTTCGTTGATTCCGGAAAAGATTTTGGTTCGGGCGATGTGCGATACCTGAAGGCGCCACGGGTTGCAGTACTGATGGGTGAGCAAACCTCCTCTTTGTCGGCCGGAGCAACCTGGCATTTCTTTGAGCAGGAGCTTCGGTACCCGATAACCCAAATCGGAACCGATTACTTCAACTCCGTTAACCTGGATAATTACGATGTACTCGTAGTTCCGGAAGGGCGGTATCAACTCTTCAATGAAGATACGATGAAAAAAGTGCAGGATTGGGTTTCCGGTGGGGGCAGACTTATTCTGATGTCGGGGGCTTTAAACGCTTTCGCGGATAAAAATGGGTTTGCATTAAAACGTTACGCTACCGAGGAGGCAAAAAAAGATGCGGAGAAAAAAGAAAAAGAAGAGCAGGCAAAGCAGGTATTAACGCCATACCAGGCAGCTGAGCGTCAACGGATTTCTGATCTTATCTCCGGTGCCATTTATAAAGTGTCATTGGATAAGTCGCATCCCCTGGCCTTTGGATTAGGCGACTCGTACTACACACTGAAAACAAATGAATTGTATTTTGATTACTTACAACGCGGTTGGAATGTGGGGGTGATTAAAGGTAAGGCCAAACCGGTGCAGGGGTTTGCGGGGCACACCATTAACAAGAAACTGGACAATTCGTTGATGTTTGGCGTGGAAGACAAAGGACGCGGCAGCATCATTTATTTAGTTGACGATCCGTTGTTCCGCAACTTCTGGGAAAACGGTAAGATGTTGTTTTCCAATGCGGTGTTTATGGTGGGGCAGTAAAAAACAAAGGGCATCACTACAAGTGATGCCCTTTACATGGTGCGCTGAATACTATTAACTCAATGTCCGCTTCACTTCGCGCATCTCGTAACTTTCAATTACATCGCCTACTTTAATGTCGTTGAAACTTTCAATCCCCATACCGCAGTCGTAGCCGCTCTTCACTTCACCTACGTCATCTTTAAAACGTTTGAGGGAATTGAGCTTGCCGGCATACACTACAATACCATCGCGGATAAGGCGTATCGGGTTGTTGCGTTTAACGTATCCATCGGTAACCATGCAGCCTGCTACGGTTCCAACTTTGGTCACCTTAAAGGTTTCCCGCACTTCTGCATTTCCTACAATTACTTCTTCCTTCTCAGGTGCCAACATACCTTCCATGGCGGCCTTCACATCGTTGATGGCATCGTAAATAATCGAGTACAAACGAATTTCAATTTCTTCGTTTTCAGCCAACCGTCTTGCTGCAGTGGAAGGTCGCACCTGGAACCCGACAATAACCGCATCGGAAGCAGAGGCCAGCAATACATCGGATTCGGAGATCTGACCCACACCGCGGTGGATGATGGCCACTTGGATTTCTTTCGTGGAAAGTTTGAGCAATGAATCGGAAAGCGCTTCTACCGAGCCATCCACATCACCTTTTACAATTACATTCAACTCCTTGAAGTTACCAATGGCCAGGCGTCTTCCGATTTCATCCAGCGTAATGTGCTTCTTGGTGCGGATGCTTTGTTCGCGTAAAATTTGTCCGCGCTTGGAGGCAAGTTCACGCGCTTCGCGATCGGATTCCAAAACAAAAAACTTTTCGCCCGCTTGTGGCGCGCCATCCAACCCAAGTACCACTACGGGTGTTGAAGGTCCGGCCTCTTTTATTTTTCCACCGGCTGCATCGAACATGGCTTTCACGCGACCATAATGCGCACCGGCCAGTATCACATCACCAATGTTCAAGGTACCGGTTTGTACCATAACTGTGGCGACATAGCCACGTCCCTTATCCAGCGAAGCTTCAATGATTGAGCCGGAGGCCTGTCTATCGGGATTGGCTTTTAGGTTCAGTAACTCGGCCTCGAGCAATACTTTCTCCAGCAATTCATCAATGCCCAATCCCGACTTGGCAGAAATTTCCTGGCACTGGTATTTGCCACCCCATTCTTCAACCAGGATATTAATCTTGGCCAACGATTCACGGATCTTCTCGGGGTTAGCCGTAGGCTTATCAATTTTATTAATGGCAATTATAATGGGAACACCCGCTACCTGGGCGTGGTTGATGGCCTCTTTGGTTTGCGGCATCACATCGTCATCGGCAGCCACCACGATAATAGCAATGTCGGTAAGTTTTGCACCGCGTGCACGCATGGCGGTAAACGCTTCGTGACCGGGAGTATCAAGGAAAGCAATTTTACTTCCGTTGTTGGTCACCACGTTATAGGCGCCAATGTGTTGGGTAATGCCACCGGCTTCGGAAGCAGTAACTTTTGTTTTGCGGATGTAATCCAGCAACGAAGTTTTACCGTGGTCAACGTGACCCATAATGGTAACAATGGGCGCGCGAGGTTTTAAATCTTCTTCCCGATCGCGGACTTCCTCAACCTCTGCTTCTTCATCGGTTGTAGTAAACTGAATTTCGTAGCCAAACTCATCGGCAATTACGGTTATGGCCTCGGCATCCAGCCGCTGGTTAATGGAAACGAACATGCCCAATCCCAGGCAGGTTGAGATTACATCGTTTACTGAAACATTCATTAAGGAGGCCAGGTCGTTGGCCGAAATGAATTCGGTAACCTTAAGCGTTTTTGAGGCTTCCTGCTCTTGAAGTATTTGCTGCTCGTGTGCTTCTGAAAAAGCCTGACGTTTTTCTCTTCTGTACTTGGAACCTGAACTTTTTTTACTGCCGCCACTGAGTTTGGCCAGTGTAGCGCGAATCTGATCCTGGATTTCCTTTTCGGAGGGCTCTTCCTTTTGTGTACGTTGGGGCATCGGCCGGCCGCCTCGTGGACGTTGACCTTGTCCCTGCCCTTTATCATCGCCCGGGGTTATGATGCGTTTACGCGGACGCTTGCCCTTCTTCGCATCATCTTTTAAATCGGATGAGGCAACCGGTTGCTCTTTTTTCTTTTCAGCCGGCAATTCAATGCGATCAACTACCTTCAATCCCTTCAGCTTGTCGGCACGGGCCTTAATTACTTCCTGCTCAGGCTTTTCTTCTTCTTTTTTGGCTGCAGGCGTTTCGGGTTTCTTCTCCTCAGCCTTCTCCTCAACTTTCTCTTCGGCCTTGGCTTTCTTCTCTAATTCAATTTTGCCCACAACCTTTATGCCTTCCAGTTTTGGCTTCTCGCGTTCAACTTTTTCGGTTTTGGCTTCTTCCTTCCCGACAATATCCTGCGAGACGAGGTTTTTGATCATGATGTCTTCCTCTTCGTCCGCGCGCTTTTTGGCTGCCACTTCCTTCTCGCTCTCAATTACGATGTTATCGCCATGTTTAACGCCAATGGTGAGGCCACTGGCTTCCATTTTTTCGGTGGCGGATGCAGCAAACTCTTTCGATAAAAGGGCAAACTGATCGGGCGTCAGTTTAGCATTGGGGTTGTCTTCAACCTCATGCCCCTTTTTTGCCAGGAAATCCAATATGGTGTGATGCCCCACATTGAGCTTCCTCGCGGCCTGATTCAACCTGATCATTTTTTCTGCTGCCATACTCAAATATTGTGTTTTTTTAAAGACTTAAGAAGTTGTGGCGATTAATTTGGCGCTATCCTTTTATTCAAATTCCTTGCGCAGAATGTTGTGCACCGCCTCAATGGTTTCTTCTTCCAGGTCTGTTCTTCTTACCAATTCTTCTTTCGATAAACTCAACACACTTTTGGCGGTGTCCAGCCCGATGCGTTTCAACTCATCAATTACCCAGCTTTCGATTTCATCAGAAAATTCATCCAGGTCAACGTCTTCTTCGGTTATGCCATCCAATTCACGGAACACGTCAATTTCGTAGCCTACCAACCGGCTGGCCAGTTTGATGTTCAATCCGCCTTTACCGATGGCCAATGAAACCTGGTCGGGTTTTAGGTAAACAGAAATGCGACTGTTGTCTTTATCGATTTTAATGCTCGAGATTTTTGCCGGGCTCAACGCGCGTTGAACATACAACTCTAGGTTTTCGGTGAAGTTGATCACATCAATGTTTTCATTTTGTAATTCGCGCACAATGGAATGAATGCGGGAACCTTTCATGCCTACACAAGCACCTACCGGGTCAATGCGATCATCGTACGATTCAACGGCTACCTTGGCACGTTCACCGGGTTCGCGCACTACTTTTTTAATGGTGATCAAGCCGTCATATACTTCGGGCACTTCCTGTTCGAACAACCGTTCGAGGAAGACAGGTGAGGTGCGCGATAAAATAATTTTAGGGTTGCCGTTTACCATTTCTACCTTGTGCACGATGGCGCGCACGTTCTCGCCTTTGCGGTACCGGTCTTTCTGGATTTGTTCGCTGCGCGGAATGGAAATTTCGTTTCCTTCGGCATCAATGAGCAATACCTCTTTTCCCAATACCTGGTAAACCTCACCGGTAATGATTTCGCCCACCAGGTCTTTGTACTTCTGGAACAGAATGTCTTTTTCAAGATCTTTTACCTTCTGCATTAAGGTTTGACGGGCAGTAGTTACCGCCCTGCGGCCGAAATCTTCCAGGTAGATTTGTTCGGCCACTTCTTCACCTACCTCAAAGTCGGGTTCAATTTTAATGGCTTCGGAGTAGCTGATCTTGTCGTGATCCCAGATGTCTTCCGAATCATCCTCCACAATCTCGCGGAAGCGCCAGATTTCGAGGTCACCCTTATCGGCATTGATGATAATGTCGAAGTTGTCATCGGTCTCGTACTTTTTTCGGATCATGTTCCGGAACACATCCTCCAATATCCGGATCATCGTAGGACGATCGATATTTTTCTGTTTCGCAAAATCTGCAAACGATTCAATGAGACTCATCGTGTCGTTCATCGTATAAATTATTTAAATGATACTAATACAAACGTTTTATCGATTTCAGTAAAAGGAATGGCTACGTCCTTTACTTCTTTCTTCTTTCCTTTACCCGATTGCTGCTCCAGGGTGATTTCTGTTTCGGTCACTGCTTTGAGCAAGCCTTCGAGGATGTCAGCTTTACGCTTCACCCGAACATTACGCCCGATGTTCTTCACATACTGGCGTTTCAGTTTCAGCGGGTGGTCAAGCCCGGGGGTTGACACTTCCAGCATGTACCGGTCATCAATCAGGTTACTTTTGTCCAGTTCGTCAGACAACGCCCGGCTAATGTCGGCACAGTCGTCAATGGTAATCCCCTGGTCACCATCAACAATTACAATCAACTTGAGTGGCTTTTTACGGATGGAGGCAATCACGTCCACAATAAACTGGTTGCTGCTTTTCAGGTGCTTTT
>CAZOYJ010000085.1:0-14133 GCA_964583905.1 uncultured Roseivirgaceae bacterium | reverse complement strand
CGCAAATGTTCGTAGCTGGAGTTCTGCGTTAATCCGCGCGAGAAATTTCTTTTTTTTTCAAAACTCAATCTTATAACTCAACAACGGAATCAGCGGAGTCAGGTATGCAGTAATGATTTTTCCCGATAGGGGTTCGAAATAGGAATCGTACACATTCTTGCGGTTGGTTGCGTTTTGAACATCTAAAGCAAGGGTATGGGTGGATTTAGCTTTGTTGCGTTTTAAGCTCACCCGCAAGTCGGTGCGGAAGTAATCCGGTACGCGGTTGGTGTAGGCTTCCTGTTCGTGATACACGGTTTCGCCTTTTTCCTGCGAAGCGACCATGTCGATTGGTGTGGAGCGGAACCCTCCGCTATACATGCTCCGAATGTTTAAGCCCAGCGTGCGGTTTTTCGACAAGGAATATTCCTTGCCGGCCGTAAAGGTTATATTTCCATTACCGTTGTACCGCGTGTTGCGCCACACGTTTTCGCGGGTTTTATATAGGGAGTTATACAGCGAGGTGGATAACAGGAAGTAAACCTGGTTGTGCAGAAATTGTTCAAGGGTAAATTCCACGCCATAGTTTCGCCCCAATCCGGCATTCACCAAGGGGTTTGTTTCGTACGTCCACTGCTGGTTGATGATCGAGTACGAATCGGTTGCTCCCGGCTTAACCGGAATGTTGTATAAGTGTTGGTAGTAAGTTTCGACTTTCATTCTAAGGTACGGGTTTAGCGACCGGTCGTAGCCCAGAACTAGGTGATGCGCTTTACTCAAGCCGAGATTTGTATTGGGTTTATGGATCACACCGTCTTCCTCGTATTGGCCAAAGTATGTACCCAGCGGTTGCACCTGGCTGTGCAAACCATACCCGAAATTGATCCGCGCCCGTTCCGTTACTTCATACGATCCGCTGAAGCGTGGTTCAACCGAGCGGCTGTTGTTCAGTAAAAACTGCAGGTAGTGTAATCCGGCATTAAGGGTTAAGCGGTCGCTGGCGCGGAGGTTCAGTTGCGAAAAGGCTTGCACGCTATACGTGCTTCCGGTGGCGTTCATCCGGGTATCGATGTTTTCGGTTTCCGTATTGAAATGTTTTTCCTTCATGGCATAAGCCAGCCGGTTTACATATACCCCCGTTCGCAGGTTATACTTGGAAGAGAGTTTGGTGTTTAAGATGGAACTGAAGGTGACTTTCGTATTGCTGAACTTTTCCTGATACCAGAATTGGTTGACGTAGTCGTAATCCAGTTTATAACCGCGGTCGCCTACGGCATTGCCCGAAACAACCATAGCGGTTTCGAGGTAATTGTTTTTACCCATCAGCAAGGCATGTTTCAATCCGAGGGCGCCTGTATTTGAAAAATAATTCGAGCTGAACCGGTCGAAGTCATGTTCCCAAACGGTTGAATCTTTTTCTGCATGGCGGTTCTGATCACTCAATCCGCCAAAGCCAAAAATAGAGAAGCTTGAGTTTTTACCAGTGGGCAAGTAAACGTTGAGCGATAAATCCTGGAAGTTGGTAACAAAATCGCCCAGCGGCACACCGATTTTCGACAACATGGAAAGTGTAGAGTAACGGTAGTTAACCAGGTACGATCCTTTATACCCTTTTTTAAAGGGGCCTTCAAAGGAAAGATCCGTCCCTAGAAATCCAGCCTGGAACGTAAACTCCTTTTTCTCGTTGTTGCCTTTCCGCAGCCGCAAGTCGAATACACCCGAAAGGGCATTGCCGTATTCGGCAATGAATGCACCGGTCATAAAGTCGGAGTTGGTAAGCAGTTGTGAACTGAGAATGGAAATACCGCCACCGGCTGTTCCGGGGTTGACAAAGTGGTTGGGGTTGGGAATTTCCACACCCTCCATGCGCCACAGCAAACCAAAGGGTGAATTACCGCGAATGGAAATATTGTTGTTGCCGTCATCGGTGCTCACCACACCTGCAAATGAAATGGCCATGCGTGCCGGGTCGTTAACGGCTGCGGCAAACTTTCGCGTTTCTTCTACCGAGAAGGTGCGCCCGCTCACCAGCACCATGTCGTTGAGGGTGCGGTCTTTTTCAGATGCCGTTACCACGATTGCCTCCATTTGAACGATGTCTTCTTCAATGGGTATGGTGAGCACAACTTCTTTTCCTGAATTCACGATGATGTTGGAAAATACGAGGTCCTTATACCCTACAAAACTTACTTTCAGGGTATACGTTCCTACCGGGATTTTTAGGATTTTAAATTCACCCTCCGCATCGGTTGTGGCGCCCGTTAGCGGATCGGTGTTTAAAATGATAACGGTTGCACCGGGTAGCGGCATTTTGGTTACCTGGTCAACCACCGTGCCGCGAATAGTTTGTGTGAGGGTTTGTGCCGAAGCGTGATACAGGAACAGCGTACTAAGGCTGAAAAGGAAAAGCGTGTTAATAAATTTCATTGGTTGATATTTACGTTGATTACAGGGCTATGACAACGCAGTACGCGTTTACCCCTATGAGCGCCAAAAAATTTTTGGATGGTTAAAAGAACCGGACCCCGATTTTCCCGCCCCACCACAATTGCTGGCCGATATCGCGGGTCACGCTGACGGTTTCATACACCATAGAAGGTGTATGCCAGGTAAAAAGCTCAGGATGTTTCTCAAACGCGGAATCATACACGCGCCAGTTGAGGGTTGCCCCACCGAATACGGCAAGCTTTTTCCCCACCTGGTAATCAAACCCGACAAAGAATTTGTTCACCAGGTTGAGGGCTTCCGGTTTTCCACGCATCACCTGGTTGGAGGTGAGGTCGAAGTTCAGGAATACTTTTTTACCGATACGGGGCGAGGTGCCTACGCCATACCCAAACGACCACGTAAGCGTGTCTGCATTTTCGGGTCGGATGCCCGCGGTTAAGATAGTATAGAATGGCCGCACCCCCGTTCGAAAAGCCAGTTGTACGGGGAAAGTTTCGTCTGCGGCAACTTCCAAGGTATGGTATCCTTTTTTTACAAAACTGATAAAGCCAACCGGTACACCCTTGATGCTGTCGGTAACATTAATAAACCCGATTTGTGATCCGTTTACCTGCGTGGCTACGTTCACCAATCCTGAAACCTGGGTGCCGGTAACTTTTTTACCCGCAACATTGATCAACCCGGCCACCTGAACACCGCTCACATCTTTCGCCACTACATTCAGCAATCCGCCAAACTGCACCCCGGAAAAGGAATGGGTAGTGAGATTAAACAAGCCACCTAACTGGACGGCTTTAACCGAATCAAACACCACATTGAACAAGCCTCCCAGTTGTACGCCTTGGGTATAGCCCCCGTTGGCATTGAATAACCCGGCCACCTGAACATGCTGAACCGTTCCGCGATTGATATTAAACAATCCGCCAAATTCGGCTTTTCGCGTTTCGCCTGCGTATCCGCCAAGAACATTAAAAGAATAATCGTTGGTAACGTTGCCACTCAACTTGCGGTTGGTGCCCACAAAGGGAACGAAGGAAACCTGCCACGTACGATGAATCGGGTCGCGTACGTTATCGAGGTTTGTTTTTGAAGCCGATTGTTTTGTCCACCTCCAGAATTTATCCGCGCTGTTGCTGATGCCGTTGGTAAGCGTGCTCCATTTTTCTTTGTTTACCCGCAAGGAAAATTTCTGAAAGGTAGATCGGCCGGAAGGCGTAACCAAAAGCGTATCGGCATAGTTTTGCTTTTTAACTTCCAGTTTCACCGGTTCAATGGTGGGCCGCTTAACGGTTAATTGAAAGAACCCGAAATCATCCGACACGGCCGACCGCAACGTAATGGGATCATACACGCTTGCCCGGGCAATTCGCTCACCGGAAGTTTCATCTACGAGATAACCTTTAATGGTTACTTCTTTTTCAGGAACAAGGGCTTTGGTGAGAATGATGTAATCACCTTTTTGTTTGTATGCTACACTTCCGTTAAAAACCGTTTCGAGAATTTCCCGCAGCGATTGTTGGTAAAGGCAACGGAGATTTTTTGGTTGCGGTCAACTACCGATGAGCTGTATGAAAAAATGCACCCCGCCTGGTTGGAGAGCCGTTTCAGGAAAAGATCAATTGGTTCATCGGTAGCCGTGAGGGTTACCGGTCGCTCCAATAAAGAAACCGACTGTGCAAAGGCCGCACTGCCGATCAGGAAAAGCAATACAAGGGTTAAACTGGATTTCAAGTCGAAGGGTGATGCGTATTTCACGGAAAGCCAATGAATTAGTTACAGCCTTCGCCTTCCAATGAAAAACCATCTGCGGTGCGGGTTACCTGCAGGCTTAAGGTTTCGGCCAATACTTCGAGGATGGTATCCAGGTCTTCGTTGGCGAAGTTTACCGTTACCCGGCACCCGGAAAGGTGAGCGGGTAGTGTAATGTTTTGATTGTAGACCGCACTCAGTTCGTTCACAACGATGTTCAGGTTGGTGTCGTCAAAGGTGAACGCACGGGTTTTATAAGACAACACATTCGGACTGGCTGCTGACCTACTGAACGTTTTTGTTGCTTTGGTATACACGGCCTGTTCGCCCGCTTTTACATTCACACCTTCCTGGAAAGCGGTGTAAAACTGCACTTCGCCTTCCTGCACCGAAACTTCAATGACCGGATTTCCCGGGTAAGCTTTAACATTAAATTGGGTGCCGATGTCGCGAATAAGTACATCCTCATCCAGCATAACCAACCACGTTTTGTTTTCTTCGTGCCGGATGTTGATGTTGGCTTCACCCTGCAATTTGATTAATCCCGATTTTTTGCGCGCGTTCCAGACTACTTCTACCGAACTGTTTTTGTTCAATACCACTTCGGTGCCTTCGGCTAATTGGTGGGTTGTTACGGTTTCTTCGCTGGTTAGTGTAGATTGATCAACAGAAAAAAATTGCCAGAACACGAGGTAACTCAACATGCTGATGAGTACAAGGCTTGCAGCAATCCGCCAGAAAGTTGCCGGCAAGAGTGTTCGGCTCTTTCCTTGGGTGAGTTGGCCTTTCACTTTTATCCACGCAGCATCTACATCGTAGGCACGACCGGTTTCTATGGATTTTTCAAACACCAGCTTCAGGTGTTTGAAATACGTTTGGTTCTCGGGCGAACGCGAACACCAATCCTTCACCAGCCGGTGCTCATCGGCCGTGGCTTCTCCCGTCAGCACTTTGGCAATCCAGGTGTCGATATCGTTTCTGGTTTCTTCCACGTTAGGGGTCAAGTAATCCGGTCATGAAAATAAAAATTAAAGGCAGGTATTCGCGCAATTGCTCCCGCATGATTTTCAAAGCCTTTCCCATTTGATTTTCTACCGTTTTAATGGACAAGTTCAATTGGTCGGCAATTTCCTGGTACTTCATTTCTTCAAAGCGGCTCAGCTTGAATATCAGGCGGCATTGTTCGGGCAACGTTTGAATGGCTTCAAAAATTTTCTGTTCCAACTCAGCGGTTAAGAGTGATTGTTCGGTAAGCTCGGCACTTTTTTCGAAGTTGGGTCCGGATTGCTCCAGGTAAACCTGTTTCACTTTCGCATGCTTGATGGCATTGAGGCAGGTATTACGAATGGCCCGGTACAGGTATGCTTTCAGGGAAATGGAGATTTCAATGGATTGGCGTTTCTCCCAAATCCCGATAAACGATGCCTGCACAATTTCTTCCGCTTCTTCGTGATCGTTCACGAAGCTATAGGCATACCGGCACAGGGGTTGGTAATATTCACGGAACATCATCTCAAAAGCTTTTTCATCGCCTGTTTGAATCGCCCTGAAAACTTCTTTTTCCGATGATTGCACGCCCGAAGGAGGTTTAGGTGCAAGTTACAGTTTTGAGCGATTTGTAATAAGACAATCCAGGAAGCCTTTACCCCTATACAAAAAAATTGTTTTTCGATACTTCCTTTTTCCGTTTATATAACCCTCGTGCTGCCTGTCATGTAAAATGCAATCTTAATGTAGTGCCCGGTCGTCAAGCGAACGCCCGGAGTATCTTTGCCCTGAAAACAAACCGTTCATCTTATGAAGAAAATTTTTCTATTCACTATGCTGCTCCCGTTCATGCTGATGCCGGTCTGCGCGCAAAAGCTTGACATGGACAAACTTAAAGACCTGAAACCACGCGCCATCGGCCCTGCCGGTATGAGTGGGCGGATCACGGCCATTGATGTGGTAATCAGCAACCCTGATATTATTTATGCCGGTGCCGCCTCGGGTGGTGTGTGGCTATCCACCAGCGGAGGCGTAACGTGGGAACCTGTTTTTGATAAAGAAACCACCCTTTCCATCGGGGCTATTGCCATCCAGCAGGATAATCCAGCTGTGGTGTGGGTAGGAACCGGTGAAGGTAACCCGCGCAACAGTTTGAATGGTGGCGATGGAATTTATAAAACCTTAGACGGAGGCAAGACCTGGAAAAAGGTGGGACTGGAGAAAACCCGGCACATCCACCGCATCATCATCGATCCAAAAAATCCAAATACGGTATACGTTGGGGCAATCGGATCGCCCTGGGGCGAGCATCCCGAACGTGGCGTGTATAAAACCACCGATGGTGGCACTACCTGGGAGCGCATTCTTTTTGTAGATAACAAAACCGGGTGTGCCGAATTGGTGATGGATCCAACCAACCCCAATAAACTGTTTGCCAACATGTGGGAGCATCGCAGAATGCCCTGGACATTTAATTCCGGTGGACCCGGCTCAGGCCTTCACGTTACCTACGATGGCGGAAAAACCTGGAAGAAACTTACTGAGAAGGAAGGCTTGCCAAAAGGCAACCTCGGAAGAATGGGCTTAGCCATTGCCCGCAGCAAACCCAATATTGTTTATGCGTTGGTGGAGTCGAGTAAAAATGCGCTGTACCGCTCGGAAGATGGCGGAGAAAAATGGTCGATGATAAACGATAAGCCTGAAATTGGCGATCGGCCGTTCTATTATTTTGAGTTTTATGTTGATCCTAAAAACGAAACTCGACTGTACACCATTTTCTCGCGGGTGAATGTGAGCGAAGATGGCGGAAAATCCTTCCGTCAATTGTTGCCTTACTCTGGTGTTCACCCCGATCACCATGCCTGGTGGATTCATCCGGAAAATCCAAGCTTCATCATCGATGGAAACGATGGCGGGTTGAATATTTCCCGCGACATGGGAAAAACGTGGGTGTTTGCCGATAACATCCCGGTAGGGCAATTCTACCACATCAATGTGGATATGGATCATCCGTACAACGTATATGGCGGCATGCAGGATAATGGCTCGTGGGCTGGACCCGCCTACGTGTGGCGCAATGGTGGGATTCGAAATTCCTATTGGCAGGAAGTGATGTTTGGTGATGGCTTCGATGTATTGCCCGATCCGGACGATAGCCGCTACGGCTATGCGATGTCGCAAGGTGGAAACTTAGGACGGTATGATTTGAAAACCGGCTTCATCAAAAACCTGCGGCCAACCCATTCCGATCCGGATATGAAACTTCGTTTTAACTGGAACGCTGCGCTTGCACAGGATCCGCATAACAACACTACTATATATTATGGAAGCCAGTTTCTGCATAAGTCGACCAACAAGGGCGACACCTGGGATATTATTTCACCCGACCTAACCACCAACGATCCGTCCAAGCAAAAGCAACATGAAAGCGGAGGGTTAACGATGGATGCCACCGGTGCTGAAAACCATTGCACCATCCTGGCTATTGCACCCAGTACAGTAAAACAAGGTGTTATCTGGGTTGGCACCGATGACGGGCAAGTGCACATTACCCAGGATGGCGGAAAGTCGTGGTCTAACGTAACCTCCAAAATTACCGGCATGCCGAAAAATGCGTGGGTACCGCACATTCATGCCTCACCGCACAACGCAGGCGAAGCGTATGTGGTGGTAAACAATTACCGTATGTTTGATTACAAACCGTATTTGTTCCGTACCCGCGATTTTGGCGCAACGTGGGAGAGCATCGTAACCGGTGCTCAGGTAGGGGAGAGCAATTTCACGCATGCGGTTGTGCAGGATCCGGTTGAACCCAAACTTCTTTTCCTCGGTGCCGAAAATGGTTTGTTTGTAAGCATTGATGCTGGAAGAAACTGGACCAAATGGACAAACGGTTATCCGGCCGGAACACCAACCATCGACCTGATTATCCATCCGCGCGAACATGACCTGGTGATCGGAACGTTTGGACGTGCCATTTATGTGCTGGACGATATCCGACCCATTCGGGAAATGTCCAAATCGGCAAACGTTGCGGCTAAACCGGTTCACATCTTCACGCCACCCGATGCTTACCTGGTCTCCATTCAGCAACCAGCCGGTCCGCGCTTTGATGCGAATGCCGTGTTCAATGGCGAAAACCGGCCAACCGGTGCCATGATAACTTATGTAGTAAATAAACCGGGTACCGTGAAAGAAGAACCTAAACCGGCCGATACAAAAGGCAAGAAGGGAAGTACCCCTGAAGTAAAACCTGCCGCACCGCAGGCGAAGGCCGGTGTGAAGTATGATTCGGTGAAACTTGAAATCTTTAATGCTGCCGGTGAATTGGTCAACACCATCCGTCAGAAAGCACCGGAAGAAAATGGTCTGTACCGCATGCGTTGGATGCTCAACGAACAAAGCGGTCGGCAACCTTCACGCGAACGACCCCGTGGTGAAGGTTTTGGCGGCTTTGGCGGTTTTGGCGGAACGCCTGTATTGGCCGGCACTTACAAACTGCGCCTTACGTTTGGCGATCAGAAAGATTCAACCAACATTATTGTCAAATACGATCCGCGCATGGATACTGAGCCTGCCGTTTATGCCCAGCGCCATGCCATGCTGAAAGATTTGCAAAATCTCCGCAACACGGCCGCAGATGCAACCACCAGGCTGCGCGAATCGAAAGAGATTGTGGAAGAGTATGAGAAGAAAATTAAAGAGGCCAAGCGCAACGATCTGAAAGAAGCTGCGGATAAAACCAAAGCGGTGAAGGATTCCATCAATGCCTTGTTTGATTATATCCTCGGCAAGGTGGATACGCGCCAGGGTATTGTGCGTTCGCCCGATCCAACCCCGGTTAGTTACGTTCAAACCGCGCAAGGCTATGTTGGCCGTTCACGCGACCCGATCAGCGAAACCGACAGGCGGGTGTATAAATTTGCTGAAGAAAAAATCGCGGAGGTCACCAAACGGGTAAATGCGTTCTATGAAACTACATGGAAGCAATACCGTGAGGCCATGGAAAAAGTAACCTTATCGCCTTTTAAAGATTATGAACCCCTGAAGAACTGATTCAGGATAATTAGAAATTTGAATTAATGTAAAAGTCTGGCTGAATACCGGCCAGACTTTTATTTTTGTCGGCTTAATTATGGTAGCGATACACGATTTAACTTTTTCCTATTCCGGGAGTGCGGGTATGCGATTCCCCGATTTTGAAATTCAAAACGGTGAACATGCCTTGTTGCTGGGTGAATCGGGTAGCGGCAAAACTACCCTGTTGCATTTGCTGGGTGGGTTGTTGCGCGGATATTCCGGTTCACTGAAAGTGGCCGGTAGGGAACTTTCCACGTTATCGGAAACAGCGCTCGATCACTTTCGTGGAAAGCAACTTGGATTTATTTTCCAGCGCAACCATTTGATCAGCGCCTTATCCGTAGAGAAAAATTTAGTGATGGCGCCTTACCTGGCCGGACTTCCCCTACAGCCTCAACTGGTCGATGAGGTGTTGAAAACGCTTGGGTTGTCCGATAAGAAGCACAGCAAGGTTACCGAACTCAGCCAGGGGCAAGCACAACGTGTGGCTATTGCCCGGGCCGTGCTAAACAATCCGCCCGTGATTTTAGCCGATGAACCTACCTCTGCACTGGATGATAAAAGCTGTGCCTCCGTTATTGATCTATTAATTAATGTTGCGAATGAGCATAAGGCAACGTTGTTGGTGGCTACCCACGATCAACGGTTAAAGGATAAAATCAGTCGGCAGGTAATCTTATGAATATACTGATCCTCGTTTGGAATTACCTAAAAGCCAAGCCGCTCAACACGGCTCTTAATATCGTGTTGTTGGCGCTGGGCATTGCGGTGATTATTGTATTGCTGTTATTTAATAAACAACTGGAAGAAAAAATTTCCGCAAATGCCCGAGGCATTGATCTGGTGGTGGGTGCAAAGGGCAGTCCGTTGCAGCTTATTCTTTGCAACATCTTTCACATCGATTTCCCCACCGGCAACATAAACCTGGCAGAAGCCGAGCGGATCGCTAAACACCGTTTGGTAAAAAAAGCTATTCCGTTGGCGTTGGGCGACAGCTACCAGGCCTACCGCATCATAGGCACAAACCACGGGTATGCCGAACTCTACCAGGCTGAACTGGCGCAAGGCGATTGGTTTAAAAATGAATTGGAGGTAACCATCGGTGCAAATGTGGCGGCTTTTTCCGGATTAAAAGTAGGCGATCATTTTGCCAGCGCACACGGCATGACCGGTGGAGGGCATGAACACGAGGAGCATCATTTTATTGTAAAAGGAATTTTAAAGAAGTCGAACACCGTATTGGATAACCTGATTCTTACTTCTGTAGAAAGCGTGTGGCATGTGCATGATTTGCATACCGAGGAGGATCATATCGATCGTACAGGCGATACAACTTTTTCCGCTTCGCCCCTGGTGCCGTCTATCGCAGCCGGTGATTCCACCAAGGAAATAACTTCGCTGTTACTTCAATACCGGTCGGCTATGGGCGCCCTTCAATTGCCGCGCTATGTTAACGGGCAAAGCAGCTTGCAGGCCGCATCGCCCGCATTTGAAACCGCACGGTTGTTTACCATCCTGGGGGTGGGGGTAGACATCATCATGGCGTTTGCGTATGTGCTTATTCTCATTTCGGCCTTGAGTATTTTTATTGCGTTGTATAATTCGTTGAAAGAGCGCAGGTACGACCTGGCCATTATGCGTTCCATGGGGGCCACCCGGGCGAAGCTGGTCGTTTCTATTTTAACCGAAGGCGTTGCGCTAACTGTACTGGGCAGTTCGATCGGGATTTTACTGGGGCACGGTGTAGTGGTGCTGATGACTACGCTGGTGGCAGAAACGCAAAAAGCCGGGATAAGCGGTATTGTGTTCTATACCGAAGAATGGATACTTTTGGCTGGAAGTTTGTTGTTAGGGGTGTTGTGTGCGTTAATCCCTGCCTGGCAGGCTTACCGCACCGATATTTCAAACGTATTGGCAGGTAATTGATTCAAGGTGCAACATTCAATAGATGACTTTTGTCGTTGAATCTGAAACCTGCCTACGCTAAGGCTTCGGCAGGCAAGTCTGAAATCTGGAATCTGAAATCTTGAATAATGAAAAAAACTTTTAGTACATCTGTTTTAGTATTGATCGCGCTGATATCATTAGCCCAAACTCCAAAGTTTGATGCGTGGAATGAATTCGCCAAAACCAAGTTTGAACCCAAGTACTACGAGAAGCTGGGCGAGTATTTGTTCTTCCCCACGTTTTCCGATAACCTGAAGGCGTTAGAGGGCAAGGAAATCACCATGGAAGGGTATTACGTACCGTTTGCCCCGGAAGAGGGCAACTACATCATCCTCTCCAAATACCCCATGAGCCAATGCTTCTTCTGTGGTGGTGGCGGTCCAGAGTCGATTGCGGAAGTGACCTTCAAAGGCAGCACCCCGAAATTCCAGGTAGACGATCTGATTACCGTAAAAGGCAAACTGAAGCTCAACGCTTCCGATATTGATCATGTGAATTTTATTTTGGAGGAGGCTGTGTTGGTTAAGAAATAACCTCCGTAAGCCTATTAATAAGATCAATAAGTGCAACACCCTTAAAACTGTACCCGGATACCTGGGCCAATCAGGAAAAAGAATTTTTCTGCATTCAGAAAATAACCGAAGCCGCCATAAAGCGGAAAACTAAGTTTATTGGTTCGTTGGATGGGATACACCGAACCAATCACTACGATGCCCAGGTCTCTGTCTTTCACTTCTGCATTAAAGTTAAAAGCATTCTGCGCCAGAAATCCTGCTCCGATCTTGTAAGGTCTAAGTCTTTGTATTTCACCGGGTTTATAAAAACTGAATTGTCCCATCATCGCCAGGCTGATACCTCCAAGGCCGGGGAAGCCCTTTTCTCCCAGGCGGGCAATAATGAGCCCGGCCGGAAAAGATACATCCACGTCAAAACTTACCAGACGTTGGTTGTACAACGTGATACGTTGCGTATAACCCACATTGTTGTAACGTTCTTTATCATGCTCAATGAATAGCTCAATTTTCGACCATTCGTTCAGGCTATGGGTTTTCCTGGATAAGAAATTGTTCAATCGTAAATCATCCAGGCGGCAACCGGTTTCCCGGTAAAAGGCATGACGGGGTGAAGATTCTCCCGGGCAGAATTCGATCACACCCAGATCGAGCATTTCAAGCAACTGGCCAGTATTACTTTCAATCCTCACTCTTATTTTAACATATTGCCGGCCATACAACAAGCTGTCTCTGTCAATTTTATTTGGATCATTACTGATCACAAGGTCATTAATGGTTTGCGGGTAGAGAATAGGCTGGTCAAGCGTATTTACGGGCTTGGGACCATTACCATAGTTCAAGTAAATGAAATCAAACGGTCGGGGGCGCTGGTATTCGCGAACACTCAATTGGAAGCCCGTCTTTTCTGAGCGATTGAATATTTCCACCGTTCTTTTTGCAATACGTAAGGGTACGCGTACCCTGTAGTTTGCAATGTTATCGCTTCGGGTCAAAGTATCATTGCTGATGTCTTCGAGGTCTTCAAAATAAAATCGCCCGCGCGTAAGGCTTTGTCCTTCAAGCTTGATATCAATCGTTTCTCCCGGGCGTATCTGGAGGTTGCTTGTCCATTCCTGCCCCTCTCTTAAAATAGAGATTTTTTGAATAGTTGACTTAGGAATGATGTCTACGTTGGTGATGAACATGGGCACATCACCATCCTTGATGTACAGGTAACCCTCTGCCGTGCGGTGTGTACTGTGAGGTCTGAACACGCAAAGCACTCTGTCGTTACTGAGCAGGCGTTGGGTAAAGATTTCTGCTATGAGCGGCCCTCCAGCCGTTTCGCGGTCTTCAATGCGATACGTTTTGTTCAACCGCAGGTTTCTGTTATTATCAATTTGTATTTCGATGCCTTCCCTTTTATCCCTGTCGAGGATAACATCTCTTCGGTCGATACGCAAAAAGGCCAGTCGGCCCTCCTTTACATGGATGCTCCTTTTTATTTCGGGCAAGGTATAGCCCGGTCTTTTGTGCTCATCCAGGTAAGGGCGCTTGGTATCTAAGGTCAGATTGAAATCAAATGCGCCCCGCTTTTCGGGCAGCAGGTAAAGCACCGCTTCGGTTCCTTCTCGCGTAACACGATACGAGATATCCCCCTGTTTTTTCCAGATACCATCCAGTTTCAGGTTATCCACGTTGTTGGTAACAATTTCAAATTTTTTGCTTTCCCCTATGTAAAGGTCATCCGTTCCGGTATAAAAGGTGGCATGGGTTCGGGTATAGCCAAGTAAGGGCAACTCAAAACGGGCCGGCTGAGTTTTACTGCTATCCGTGACCAGGAAGGTAAAATTCAAAAATTCGGCATCCGACAAAGACTTGAACCTTACCCGGAACCTGAAGTACGCATTATTTATCCATTGCAGGCTGTCAATAATATCAAAATCACCATTGCCTAAAAGTTTAATCTGCCGCTTTTCAGCACCGCTTACATACAGCTCTGCACGTACAATTTGTTCATTTGAAAAATATTCAAAAGCCAGGTGTTGTTTACGGTTGTACGTGATCATGTCTTCTTGCGTATCAAACACCAGGGTATCGATGTACAAGCTCAGTTTTTGAAAACCGGGAAAAGGTTTGAACAACGCTTGCGCTGTGGCCGTGGCCGTGAAAAAAACGAACAAAAATAAAATACTTGCTGTACGCATCAATTCCATTTATAAACGAATATCCGGAAACGAATACTCCCTCAAAACAGCTAAATAAAGTTGAATGCTACAAGCCAATTATAATGGTGGACTGTAAATCTGCGGCAAGCCGTCACTCCGAAATACGAAGGCTGCAAGCGTCTCCTTACCTTGTGTCTAGGGTTATGGACGAGGTTGTTTATCCGTTGACCAAGCCCGCCCCCCATTTCAGATCACCCCATTTAGCCGTTTTTATCCCGCAG
>CAZOYJ010000084.1:0-14375 GCA_964583905.1 uncultured Roseivirgaceae bacterium | reverse complement strand
AAATCCAATACAGATTCATCCATCCTTGCCTGGTGGTATCGGAGATTATAAAATACACCATCCGAAAGCCGGATGGATTCAATTAATTGGAACATAAATTTTATCAAGTGCCTCCTGGTATTCCGGCTCCATTACACTTTGCGTGGTAATGCCCCCGCCACTCCGGTAATAAAAACAGTCGTTCACCTTTTCAAGGTAGCGGATCATCACTGCGCTGTCGAGATTTGTTCCATCAAAATAACCAAATACCCCGGTATAATAGCCACGATCTTCCTGCTCGGCCTTTTGGATAATCTCAAGTGTTTTGGGTTTGGGCGCGCCACTTACCGAACCGGCCGGAAGCAACGCCCATAGTATATCGCCTAATCGGGTAAGGTAATCGACCGGAAGTTCGCCTGTAACTTCTGAACTAACCTGCAACAAATTTTTATGATGGGTTTTTATTTCCTCCACAAACCTGAACTTCGAAACATGCACATTGGAAGCCACCTGACTAAGGTCATTTCTGATCAGGTCAACAATGGTAACGTGCTCTGCTTTTTCTTTCTCATCCTGCAGAATGATTTGGCTGGCGTTGGGAATGGCCGCATCGATGGTTCCTTTCATCGGATAGGAAAATATTTTGCCGTTCCTGATCTGAATAAAAGTTTCGGGAGAAAAAACCAAAAACTCATCCCTGAACCACAATCTATACTTCGACCGGCTTACCCGGAACAATTCCTGCAGCGAGCTTACCGGCTCAACCCGGGTTTTGATGGTGAGGTTGGTGAGAAAGGAATCTCCGTAGTTGAGATGCTCCGAAACTGCTTGAAACTTCTTACCGTACTCATCCAGCGGTATCGGAAATTTTTTGAGCATGGTGTTAACCGATCCATTTACCGGGTAATAATCGTTTGTGCTTCCATTTATATAAAAGAGTATGTCGGAAGACCTCACCTCCGTCATCGGAAAAGCCAACGGCTTTTTCATTTCAAAATCAATCATAAACAAAAAGGGCACCCTGCCGGAAGCCCATTCATTAACCTGATTGACAAACGATCTGATTGACATAGATTTAATAAACCTCAGCCTTAAACCAACCCGTTATGGGATATTCATATACTTGTGCACCTGCAAGGATATCCTCCACTCCGGGTGCGCCTTAACATAGGCAATCATCTGCGGAAGCATTTCTTTTTCACGCGACCATTCGGGTTGTAAATACCGTTTACACTCCGGTTTCACTTTTTGTTCAAACTCTTCGGCCCAGGCAAAGTCGCTTTTATTATAGATAATTACTTTTAGTTCATCGGCCTGCGGGTAAATGGATGCCACAGGTGCTTTAAACTTTTTTGGTGAAAAACATACCCAATCCCACGTTCCGGTTAATGGGTAGGCACCGGATGTTTCAATATGGGTTCGTAATCCTACGTTAATTAGTGCCTGAGTAAGCGAGGTCAGGTTATACATAGCCGGTTCTCCACCGGTAATGACAACCAGTTCCGAGCCGCTATTCTTAGCACGGTTTACCATTTCTTCAATTGTAACGGACGGATGGGCAGCCGCATCCCACGATTCCTTTACATCGCACCACACGCAACCTACATCGCATCCACCCAACCGGATAAAATAAGCAGCATGTCCCTGGTAAAATCCTTCACCCTGAATGGTGTAAAAATCTTCCATTAAAGGCAATGTGTTCATGTGCGGGTGTGTTGAGGTGTTAATGTGTGGATGTGATGAGGTGTTAATGTGTTGACGAATTGGGGTGTTAATGTGTTGACGAATTGGGGTGTTAATGTGTTAAGGTGCTGGGTGTTGGTTGGTACAATATTACGCATTACGAATTTCGGTTGCCCGTAACGTGTTGAGCAACAAGGAAGCGATCGTCATCGGGCCTACGCCACCCGGTACCGGTGTGATGTACGAACACTTAGGTGCAACCCGTTCAAAATCAACATCGCCTTTTAATGCAAAACCATTTTTGAACTGGGGGCCTTCAACACGTGTTGTACCAACATCAATTACAACCACCCCTTCTTTTACCATATCGGCAGTGATTAACCCGGGCTTACCCACTGCCACAATCAGAATATCGGCCTGGCTGGTAAAGTGCGCCAGGTTTTTAGTGTACTTATGGCATACCGTTACCGTTGCTCTGCCGTGTTCGATCAGCATCATACTGAGGGGGGCGCCCACCAGTCGGCTGGCTCCTACTACAACACAGTTCTTACCTTCTGTTTCAATGTTGTAACGCTTCAACAATTCCATAACCCCAAAAGGTGTGGCCGGCATTAACAATGGATTTTTACTGACTATGCTTCCGAAATTCCGGTTGGTAAAGCCATCAACATCCTTATCGGGTTTAATGTGTTCGGTAATTTTTTCTACGGAGATGTGGGGCGGCAATGGAAGCTGAACAATAAAACCATCAACATCCGGATCTTTATTCACCTGATCGATGTGCTTTAATAATTTATCTTCGCTGATGGTATCGGCAAAACGCATCATGGTATAATGAAAACCAACTTCTTTGCAGGCTTTTACTTTATGGTCAACATACGTTTGACTGGCCCCATCATCGCCTACGAGAATTATCGCCAGGTGCGGAATTTTCTTGCCCTCACTTTTTAATTCCAGCACGCGTTGCGTAATCTCATCTTTGATTTGCGTTGCAATTTTGCGACCGTCAATCAGGGTGTATGTAGATGTGTCTGTCATTTTACTGCTTTCTTTTTAACCTTCTGGTTTCCATCCAAAGGTCAATAAATTCACCTGCTACTTTTTTATGCAGGGCTTTTATTTCAAGTAATTTTTCTTTCTTCTTCGCGAGTTTTGCTTCAGCCAGTTTTAAGCTATTCGATTTCGTCTTGCTTCGTACTGAGGTTTTTCCCCGATTCGCTCTACTTTTTGCCATTCTTAATTGAATTAAGGAAATAACGATTCATTTGGTTTTGCATCCGGCTAAACTCACGTTGATCCTTAATGGATTGCTCCAATTTCTTATCCACCAACTCCATTCTCCTACTTATGGCTTCCATGCTTTTTTCATGTTTTTCCAAAAAGGCTTCCATACTTTTTTCATGTTGGTCCAGCCTGGATTCTGCCTTCACCATCCTGCGAATAGTGAGCTCCATCCGTTTATCAAATGATTCCATCCGGTCATTTTGCTTTTCCAAAGCTGCTTCAATTGCTGCCAACTGGATCAGCATGTTTGAAATCACTTCATCGTAGTTTCGCTCCATGACCTACATGATTATCCTTAAAGTTAATCAATCTTCAGCACAGCCATAAACGCCTCTTGTGGAATTTCAACATTGCCTACCTGGCGCATGCGCTTCTTACCTTTCTTCTGCTTCTCCAACAGCTTACGCTTACGCGAGATGTCACCGCCATAACATTTTGCTAACACGTTTTTACGCAATGCCTTCACGGTTTCACGAGCAATTATTTTTTGTCCAATGGCCGCCTGAATGGCAATTTCAAACATCTGCCGGGGCAAGAGCTCGCGTAATTTTTCACACAATTTCTTACCCCACTCGTAGGCTTTGCTGCGGTGCACAATGGCAGAAAGTGCATCTACCTTTTCGCCATTTAATTGAATATCGAGTTTTACCATGTCGGATTCGCGGAAGCCAATCAGGTGATAATCCAGCGAAGCGTATCCACGCGAAATTGTCTTCAACTTATCAAAGAAATCAAACACGATCTCAGCCAGCGGCATTTCGAAACTCATCTCTATGCGGTCGGTGGTCAGGTACGTTTGGTTTTTTATTACGCCACGCTTATCCATACACAGTTTGATGATGGCTCCGATAAATTCCGACTTGGTGATGATCTGCGCTTTGATAAACGGTTCCTCAATGTGATCTACCGTATTCGGGTCGGGCATTTCAGATGGCGCATTGATTTCATAGGTTGATCCATCGGTACGGACAGCAATAAACTGTACAGAAGGTACCGTTGTAATTACAGTCATGTCAAATTCACGCTCCAGGCGTTCCTGGATGATCTCCATGTGCAGCATTCCTAAAAATCCGCAGCGAAAACCAAAACCAAGTGCAGCCGAGGTTTCAGGTTCCCAAACCAAAGCGGCATCGTTCAACTGAAGTTTCTCCATGGAAGCCCGGAGTTCTTCAAACTCAGATGTCTCCACCGGATAAATACCTGCAAACACCATAGGCTTTACATCTTCAAAACCTTTGATGGAGGGCGCGGAACTGTTTACATGCGTTATGGTGTCGCCCACCTTTACTTCCTTTGCTTCTTTGATGCCGGAAATGAGGTAGCCGACATTGCCTGCGCTGATTTCGGGCTTTGGAAGTTTTTCCATTTTCAACACGCCAATTTCATCGGCTTCGTAGGTTTTTCCGGTATTGGTAAACTTTACCTTATCGCCTTTCCTTATGGTACCGTTGAACACCCTGTAATAAACTTCAACACCCCGGAATGAATTATAGACCGAATCAAAAATCATAGCCTGAAGGGGAGCTTTGGGATCGCCCTTAGGGGGCTTGATGCGATGCACTACGGCTTTCAGAATATCTTCAATGCCTATACCTTCTTTAGCGCTTGCCCGAATAATGTCTTCTGGTTTACAACCCACCAGGTCAACAATTTCATCGCTCACTTCATCGGGCATGGCATGGGGCAAATCGATTTTATTCATCACCGGGATAATCTCCAGGTCGTGCTCAATGGCCAGGTACAAATTGGAAATGGTTTGGGCTTCAATACCCTGGCTGGCATCAACAATCAGCAGGGCGCCTTCGCAGGCTGCAATGGAGCGCGATACTTCGTAGGAAAAGTCAACGTGCCCGGGCGTGTCGATCAGGTTCAGGATGTAATTCTGCCCATCAAGGGTATAGTTCATCTGGATAGCATGGGCCTTAATAGTAATGCCCTTCTCGCGCTCCAGATCCATGTTATCCAGCACCTGGGCCTGCATTTGGCGATTGGTGAGGGTCCCGGTAGTCTCTAAAAGCCGGTCGGCCAGGGTGCTTTTTCCGTGGTCAATGTGGGCGATGATGCAAAAATTGCGGATGTTTTCCATACCCGTCAGTTCCTCAAATTTTAGAAGGGCAAAAGTAGGAATTATTAAGGTAATTAAAGCGGGTAACACCCTATCGAATGATTCGCTGATCCAACTTAAGTGGATAAATTTTCCAGGTTAGTTTTTGGAAATATTTGCTGTTCGGATTAAGGACAAAATTCAAGGATGTTTTATCGACTACCGAAGGAACACTAAAACCTAAAATACCAGACTTTAAAAGTCGTGTGCCATAATCCTGCGAAGCCCGCTGGGGCGGAATAGCATCCCATCCCTTCGGCAACTCTTCTACTGATGGTTTGAAAATATACTGATCGGAACAATTAAATTCCATGACACCATACCGCATATACCGCTCAGCAGAAAATAGTTCGGGGTCGATCGTTAAACGCTCCAGCAAAGCCGGAGAAATTGAACTGCTTCCATACAAGGCAGCATAACCCGGTAAATTCCACCGTCCACCATACTGTTTAGCGCCCTCACCAGAAACATCACAAAATTCAGCTTTAGCAAGCCGGTATATCATCATACGGCAATACCGTGTTGAACACGCATGATTTCGGTTTTCAGCAAGCCGATGCCTTCCGAAACATCTATGAGATGAAGAGGCTTGATGTTACCCAAACTAAACAGCGGCCGTTCCATCCACCGCCTGAAGCCATTCTGGCCAAAGTATGATACGCCCAATGCATAAAGCTCTGCCAACGCATACATTTTTTCAGATTGAACCACATCAAACACTTCGGTTCGCTGAATGGTTTTAGCCGAAATTGCTAAAGCCGAAGCAAGTGTTTCGTTATCAAGGCCGGTAATTTCCTTTAACGTTTCAAACGATTTCTTTTTTAACCCTTTGCGAAAAGTTTCTACACGGGAAAGGGGTTCAGTTAACCGAACAGGCTCAATACCAAGAAGTTCATGAATGAACACGTCCTTATTTTCTTTAGCATACATAACTGCCTGCTCATTCACCTGAACTTTCTTTGATTTTGCCCCATAATTACGCTTTTTCATAAATCGGAAATTTGTCCACTAATATAACGTAATTTGTCCTATACACGGCTAAATTTGAAGAAATAATTTAAGGGAGCACCTCTACTCCTCCAATAAATAATTGATTACAAAAATAACTAAACTTGTAAGGAGTCACATTTTTTAAAACTGGAGGTCAAGGAAGTTGCCTTGAGTTTGGATAATATCAATGAAGCCATCCGTTTTCACGAATGGCTTCATATCTACAAGCAAGGATCGGGATTAATTCAAATTGATGCGAATCCCCAATCTTCTGAAGTTTTCAGCAGGCTTGATTTTCTCATTTCCATCTAACCTCAAAATCAACAAGGCGGTTTTCCCGGTTTGTGCGGGGAAATCGTTAATAACTGTTAGCCCTGTAAAATTTACTTTGCTGGCATCAGCCGGAAAGTTGAAGTTATTGGTTAACGTAAAGTGAACACCTTCTTCTGCCACAATGGTATTGGCATTCAACAAATCGGCAGGAACCTGATCCAGGGTAACCGACATGGGTTCACCTTGGGATAGGTGAGCGCCAATCAGGTTTACTTGGTAATTCGGTGTGCCGCTGGCACGGGTTACATTCAAAATCGGAAAAATCTGACCTGTCGCACGGGCTGTCATAACAGCCTGTTCAAATTCAACCTGAGTATCATTAAAGACAATCTCCATATCCTTAAAGCATGAGGTCATTAATAAAGCAATGGAGAATATTGCAATATAGATTTTATAAGTTTTCATAGTTCTTTTCATCATTCAATGCTTTAGTAATTAAAGTTTTGAACCAGGTTAGGGTTCGATTGAATCTCGCGAACCGGAATAGGCGCCAAAATTCTGTAATCATCATACGGTACATTACCGGTTGACTTAATTACATCCTGAGCTCTCCGCTTCAGATCAAACCAACGATCGCCTTCAAAGCCAAGTTCCAGTCTGCGTTGAAACAAAATAGCATTAAGCAGGTCATCACCTACAACTGAATCATCGTAAGCAGTAAGGCCTGCGCGTGTGGTTATGGCGTTCAAATCGGCACGAGCGAGATCATCTTTTGTACCTTGTCTTGCCCGGGCTTCTGCACGGATCAGATAGGCTTCAGAAACTCGTATAACAGGAATATTGTCCATGTAAACCGTACCGGTTTTACCCAAAAATTTGGTGCACTCAATAGCGATTACATTCGAACGGTTAACACCATTCTCATATAAGTTCCTTCGAACATCACCTACAGGAAATAAATTCAAATACGCGGTAGTTGGCACAACGGCACCCCAACCACCCAACGTGTTAGACGTAAGACTAACCCGTGTTGTAAAGGCTGATTGTACGGATTCGTTTACACCAATTGTCTCGCTATCCGTTGTAAAGGTTACTTCGAAATAAGACTCCGGGTGAATAGCTGAGCGCCAACTGCTGATATAATTTGCGTTGGTGGTCAATGTACCTTTCAGTGCGATTGCTTCCGTTGCATACAGTTCAGCATTTATCCAATCGCGGTTATATAAAGCTACTTTAGCAAACAAAGCATAAGCAAAAGCCTTGGTCACATACGTAGGGCCACCGGTATTGGGTGCCTTATCTATGGCAATGGTAAGGTCAGCGTACATCTGATTGTAAACTGCCTCCTGGGTTGCCCTGGATTTTAATTCTATTTGACTTGGGTCGAGTATACCAGTAAGGGCTAATACAACACCACCCTTATTTTGTGTTTCAGAGGGTGCCATACCCGGCTCATAGGAATAGGCCCGCATTAAGTCAAAATAGAATAAGGCTCGCAAGGCACGAGCCTGACCTTCAATTGAATTGCGGAAATCATCCGTAACATTTACGTTTGGCAATGCCTCCAGCAATAAATTAAGCTCATTTATTGAAGAATAGGCAAGCGCCCAGTTGTTAAAATGCGCGTTTGGGGCATTCACACTTTGGTTTTGATAGCGTCCACCAGCACGGTTAATCACACGGGCATTATCAGCAAGTGCTTCGGAAGTTGCTACAAAATCGCGTCCATAAAGCAACACATTTTTTGTTGTACTGTAAATGTTGGCCAAGTTTGACCGGATCGCTTCGGGTGTTGTTAGAGCTCGCGAAGAATCAATAGATTGACGAGGGTCTACATCCAGCAATGATTCGCATGAGGTTAACAAAATCACCGTAAATAGAAGCTTTAATGTTACTATTCTTTTCATTTCTTTTTCTTTATACAAGTTCTTCAAAAAGATTAAAATCCAACCTGGATACCAAAGGTATAATTCCGGGTTTGCGGAATAATTCCTTCTACACCATTCCCGGTATCCTGGAATTCAGGATCATACCCTGTCCACTTGGTCCAGGTAATTAGGTTTACTGCCTGTGCATAAATGCGTGCATTAGACATCTTAACCCTGCTCAACATGCTTTGCGGAAGGTTGTAACCAAGTGTCAACTGCTTCAAACGAATAAAGGAAGCATCTTCATAAAACCGGGCCGTGGTCTGGTAGGATGAAATCCTAGCGGCACTTTCCGTTCTGTTCAGGGCGGGGCGAGGCACAGAAGTTATCTGACCTGGCTCTACCCAACGCTTCTCATAAAACACGTAGTTGCTATTACGCGGTACACCACCTAAATCAGCCATTCTCAAATGTTGCCGGTTGTCCACGGTACGGCCGTAATCATACTGGAAGAATGCTGTTAATTCAAAACCTTTGTAGGTAAAGTTGTTTGTAAATCCTCCAAATTTATCTGAGAAATTCTGGTGGCCCATCGGTACGATATCGGCAGCAACACGCAGGTAAGTAAGATTGCCATTAATGTCGTAATGCATCGGACGACCATTTGCAGGGTTCACGCCCGCATAGGGGTTGTTAACATTTGTACCCAGGGGATATCCCACCCGAATACCCAGGTTACCAGGCAGTACTTCAAGGCCGTCAAATAGACTTACCACTTCGTTACGTAAGAAGGTAATGTTGAAATTGGTAGTCCATTTAAAACCATTTACATCAAGATTAACGGTTCTCAGTTCAAACTCCAATCCTTCGTTTTTCACTTCACCAATATTCTTGGTAATGCTGTTAAATCCGGAAATTTGGGGCAAGGATTGGTTGAGTAATAAGTCTTTGCTTAATCTTCTAAAGACCTCCACCGAACCAGTGATGCGATTGTTGAACACCCCATAATCAACGCCAATATTGGTGGTTACGTTTCGCTCCCAACGGAGGTCAGTATTACCCATCTGGCTAGGAGTGATTCCTTGAACACCACCGTATACACCACCCAAGCCGTATAGGCTCCGGGCAGCAAAGTTTCCGATTTGATCATTACCCGTAGTACCCCAACTGGCACGCAGGCGCAATTCAGAAATGGTATTTGAACTCTTCAGGAAATTTTCTTCAAAGGCATTCCAGGCAGCTGAAACGGAAGGGAAAAATCCATACCGGTTATCGGCACCAAAACGTGAAGATCCATCATAGCGCATGGTTAAGGAGAATAAATAACGCTTGTCGTAGTCATACTTAAAGTTTCCGAAATACCCGGCACGTTTAAAGCCCGTCCAGAAGCCTCCTACAGCAAACGGAACAGCAGCCGCATTTGGTGTAGTGAAATCAGGTGTTGGGAAACTCCTTCCGGTGAAACTGCTGCCTTCATTCACCTCGTCACGGTATTCGAAACCAACAAGCCCGTATACATTATGCACCGAAGCCAAAGACTTTGAATAGCTCAACGTATAGTTAGTTGACAGGTTCCTGTTGGTATTGTTACCGGTTGTCTGGGTTCCGTTAATGTTAAAGTAATCATTCAGTCGAGGATCACCGTAGAATTCGGAATACAGGTGACGGTAGTCAAGTCCACCAAATGCCCGGAAAAGGAGGTCATTGGTAATTTTATAATTCAATGCAAAATTACCCACAAACTGGTTTGTGCGGCCAAGCGATTTGATATAGTTAGCTGTAGCAATAACGTTGTGTGACAAATCGCCTACAATTACTTTTCCAGAAGCGGGCAATCCATAAAAGCCCCCTGTTTCAGGGTCATAAATAGGGTTAAAAGGTAAGATTAATGGCGAAGCATACTGGGCAGCACCAAACGCAGTAGTACCACGGGCATCGCCATACGGGCCACGCTGAGAAATTGTGCTCAAGTTTAATCCCAAATCCACAGAGACCTTCTTATTGATTTTGTGATTCAGGTTTACCTTACCACCAAGTCGTTCAAAATCAATGTTGATTAAACTGGCATCCTGCTTATTGTATGCAAAGGAAGTATAAAACGTTGTGGCATCGTTACCTCCACTCATGGAAAATTCCAGATTATCGATAACCCCCGTCTTAAAAGCAGCACCCTGCCAATCGTAGGTTGGCAATGCAGCAATATCCTGCTCGGTCAGGGTATTTGGAAAACCAAAATCAGTCAGAACAAGACCACGTACTTGATCCTCAGTTAGTGCAGGGTTTACAGTAAGTCTTGCCTCTTTTCTGATTTGGAATACTTCCTGTGTGGTAAGCATCCTCAAGGTAGGCATGGGCTCCACAATTCCTTTATAGTAATTAATGTCAAAACGGGTTTTCTGACCACTCTTACCTTTTTTGGTGGTAATGATTACAACACCGTTTGCAGCCTGGGCTCCATAAATGGCAGCATTGGCAGCATCTTTTAACACATCAATTGACTCAATGTCGTTGGGGTTAAGAAAAGCCAGTGGGTTATTACTTACCCTGGCACCACCATCGTTACGGTTATTTAATTGTACTCCATCAACAATAAACAGTGGATCATTCCCTGCAGTGATAGAACCTATCCCCCGAATGTTTACACTCACGGCTCCCCCCGGAACACCATTTGCGGCAAGAATCTGTACACCGGCAGCTTGTCCTTGCAGTGCCTTATCGAAGCTTTGCACCGGCAAATTCCGGATAGCATCGCCTTTTACTGAACTCACAGCGCCAGTTAACTCCCTTTTAGGGATGGCGTTGTACCCTACCACTACCACTTCGCTCAATTGCGTTGCATCGGCAGCCATTGTGATATCGATGAGCGATCGCTCTCCAATTGCTACCTCCTGGGTTTGCAACCCAATAAAGGTAAACACCAGGGTACCGCCAGATGCCGGAACCGAAAGTGAGTACCGCCCGTCTGAATCGGATGCCGTACCGGTAGACGTTCCTTTCAACACCACGTTTACTCCGGGAAGGGCTGTACCATCTTCTGCAGCGGTAATCCTTCCGGAGACTGTGCGATCCTGCGCCCATGCTTTGCCAACGGCAAAGAGAAGCACCATTGATCCTACTAGTAAAAGTCTCTTCATTTTAAATTGTTTTTAGTAAATAATATTTGGAAAATAAGCGGGCGAATTTATACCAAGTTTGCAATATATCTACGCTGACAGAATAAAATTTTTTTTAGCCTCTCCAGGATTGGAAGCCACTGAATGTTCGTTTGTGGGATTTTATCAGTCCGAAAGGTTTTGTCGAGTTAAGGAATCTGTTTACCACTCCAACCCATAAACACCTTTTTCCCCATCCAGGTAGTATCCTTCTACCAGCACGCCTCCGCGCTTGTATTCAAGAATCCGGTTGAGGTCGGCTACATTATCCACAGGAACTTTATCGAGGTAGGCAATAACAAAACCTTCGCGCATGCCGGCTTTCTTCCACTTGCCTTCGGTTAATGACCGGATCACTACACCTCCTTCAAGCTTCAGGTTAACCAGGTCCTGGTAAGCAAGGTCCTCAAATGTTCCGCCATGCAGTTCAGAACTGAATTCTTTTACTTCCATTTCTTCGCGCCCCTGGTTATTCTTTAGTCTGGAGGTTACTCTTTCTTTTTTACTTGCTCTCAGGTAAGTTACATCAATGCGTTTACCCGGCCGGTGGCGGGCAACCAGTTCTTGTAGTTCAGAAACGGAATTAACCGTCTGACCATTGATGGCAACGATGATGTCGCCCGGCTGGATACCCGACTCTTCGGCTGCGCTGCCGCGGTTAACGCGGTTTACCAATACACCCTGGTTACTAGTCAGGGCAAGCCGCTCGGCCGTATACGGATTGACATTTTCAATTTGCACACCCAACAAGCCCCGTTGAACTTGTCCGAATTCAAGCAAATCATCCATCACTTTTTTGACCAGGCTTACCGGGATGGCAAACGAGTATCCGGCATACATACCCGTAGAGGTTGCAATGGCTGTATTGATGCCGATGAGTTCGCCCTTTAGGTTTACTAAAGCGCCACCACTCTTGCCCGGGTTAATGGCTGCATCAGTCTGGATGAAGGATTCAACCTGCAGGTTATTCCGGTCGTGCAAAATACCGATGTTTCGTGCCTTGGCGCTTACGATGCCTGCCGTAACCGTAGAGTTTAAGTCGAACGGATTGCCTACAGCCAAGACCCATTCACCGGTACGGATTCTATCGGAGTCGCCATATTTTATAAACGGAAGATTTTTGGCTTTAATTTTCAGCAACGCCAAATCACTGCTTTGATCGGTGCCGATCAGTTTGGCATAAAAGCGTTGGTTATTGCTCATGACTACCTCAATGTTGGTAGCGTCTTCAATAACATGGTAATTGGTAACGATATAGCCATCATCTGAAATAATAACGCCAGAGCCTGTAGGCCGTGGCGGAGTTTTATAATAATGCTCCAGCGGGTTAAGGCTGAATTTTCCCGGGCCATAATTGGTACGGATGTGTACTACACCATCTACTACCTTACTGGAGGCGGTTAAAAAGTCAAGGCCTTTTGGAACATGATACAGGGTATCCGATTCGAATCCGGTAAGAACCATCCGTTGACGGTCAACAATCGACACATACGAAGGACTTGAAAAATCCATGTACCGTGCCGTAATGATTGAACCAACTATACCACCTGCAACGGTTATCATCAAGGCGGCAACAAAAAGTAAAAGGGTGCGCTTCATATCCACTCACATTAAAATCGTAATAGTAAGTTACGGTTATTTTCAGAAGATTGAAACAAGGTGGTTGAATGCGCTGAAATCGGGTAAAAGAAAAGCCCCGCTCCCGGTTAATGGGGAACGAGGCCATCTTCACCTAAACCTAACCCTACTTTATGCTTAATTTACCTTAATGGTAGACTTTAAGATTTTCTTTTCATCTTTTGAAACAGTAACCAGCAAAATCCCATTTACATAGGTTGCGGTAATTTTGTTTGCATCTACGTTATCGGGCAGCGCGAACGACCGGCTGAAGGTTCCGTATTGGGATTCGATCAAATGAAAATTCTTGTCCTTCTTTTCTTCCGTGAATTTACGCTCACCGCTAATGGTGAGGTAGTTGTCGTTCAGATCGATTTTAAAATCTTCTTTGTTCATACCCGGAACGGCCACATGGATTTCAAAGGCTTTGTCGTTCTCTACAATATCAACCCGGGGAACAAAGGAATAGGCCGATCCACCGGTGCGGGCTACAGACTCGTTAAAAAAACGGTCGATCAAGTTGCTGAAGGAAGTCGGTACGAAATCGTTCAGCGTGGAGTTGTATCTGATAATGCTCATACTGATTTTTATTATGGTTAAACATTTAATAATGCTTGCGGTGTGGTCAATAGGAAAAAGTGTGCCGATGGCATTTTCCGGTCATTATGACCATATATTTTAAACTAAGCTTACTTTTTAAGTCATTATGACATAAAAAAGGGGGCAACATTGCCGAATGGGGCATTAGTCGTCTAACCCAATCACGAGTCCTACAATTTGACTATGATGTTCCCACGAGCGGGCGTTCCTCTTATGCCGGGCAGACAGGGAATGATAATGCGGGCGGGCCGTATCACCAAGATGTTTATTTTAAGCGCTTGTAAATGCATTAAATCCTTATCTTTCAACCTGTTTTTATCCTTCTACTTATGCAATTAGGAGTTCTTGACTTAACCATTTTCATCGCCTATTGTGCGGTCATTCTCAGTATCGGATTATATGTTTCGCGCGATAAAAAAGGGCATCAGAAAAATGCCGAAGATTATTTTCTGGCGGGCAAGTCGCTGCCCTGGTGGGCGATTGGCGCTTCGCTGATCGCGGCCAACATTTCGGCCGAACAATTTATCGGCATGTCGGGATCGGGGTTCGCCATTGGATTGGCCATTGCCTCCTACGAATGGATGGCAGCCATCACCTTGCTCATTGTAGGAAAATTCTTTTTGCCCATCTTCATCAACAAAGGCATTTACACCATTCCGGGATTTATTGAAAAAAGATTCAGCACCAACTTAAAAACCATTCTTGCGGTATTCTGGATTGCCTTATTTGTTTTTGTAAACCTGACCTCCGTACTCTATTTGGGATCGCGTGCGCTTGACACCATTGTAGGATCGGGTGACGGCTCCATTATGGTGTATTGCATTG
>CAZOYJ010000083.1:0-14555 GCA_964583905.1 uncultured Roseivirgaceae bacterium | reverse complement strand
AGTACGGTACAAGCAGGTAATTCAGTAACCGGCCCAGGATGCTGCTGATGCCATAAATAAAGGTGTCTCCGGCAAGTTGTTTAAATACGCTCAAGTTTCAGACTTATTGAAGTACGGAATAAAGTTAACCATACGGTCAAATTTGGCATTATTCCCCGGGTAATCAATAACTGTCGCAACTCCGGATGAAAGATTATCTTTTTACAAAAATTCCCATTGAATGAATTTGGTAAGAATTTTTTTGCGATTTTTGAAGGAATACCCATGAAGCGACTGCTGTTCTTTTTTGTTTTTTTAATCGTCAGTGCAGGAGGCTATGCACAGACTTGTACGATTAATTGCCCGGGAGCCTCTCCATGTACAATAAACTGGAGTAACGCGTCACCCCCTGCCTGCGCTGAAGGCGGAAATGCAGGCAGTGCGTCAATAATTGTTATTACAGCAGATGTTACGCTAAATTTTAATGATAATGCTGACACCTGGACCGGCACCAGAATTGATGTTTATGGTGTACTTAACATATCCGCACCCGGACAAGTAACAATCAATAGTAATATTTTTATAATGTCTGGAGGGCTACTTTCAATCGGAAGCAAACTTAATATTGGTACTTCTAGTGGTTGTGGTTATACTCTTAATGTTGAGGATGGTGGGGTGGTTGATCTTCAGGGTAGTACCCCGGATCGTTTGAGTATTTGCGGAAAAGAAATTGCGCGTGGCGGAACTGCCGGATGTAATCAATGCCCCGAGGTTCCTTCAGGTTCCGGAAACTACGACTGTACAGGTATTCCGCCTTCATATTGTGAACCTCCTGGCGGATTTACAGGTCCATTTGTGTTTGATGAGAACGGTGTGCAGCCTATTGAATTAATTTCCTTCACCGCAAAACGCTCCGGCTCATCAATAAAAGTGAACTGGGCCACATCCAAAGAAGAAGACTTCAGTCACTTTGTGCTGCAACATGCCATCAACAACCTCGATTTTTCCGATTTGGCTGAAATACCCGGAGCCGGTTACAACACGGAAAGTGTCCTTACCTATTCTTACACGCACACCTTGCCGTTAATTGGTTACAACTATTACCGCCTAAAGGCAGTCGACTTAAATGGTTCGTTTGAATATTTCGGCCCGGTAGTAGAGCGATATCAGGGCGCCAAAGCGCTTTGGGTCCACCCCAACCCCGCTTCCGGTGAAAAAATTGAATTCAAAATGAATTTTTCATTGAACGAAGGCGACCGCGTTCAGGTGTACAATCAGCTCGGTTTATTGATGGCCGATATCCCGGTAAAATCAAATTCGGGTATGGTGTATTTCCCTGAAAAACTTCGCACAGGTGCGTATATCCTTCGGTACACAAGCCAACACGACACAACCTATACCCGCTTTATTGTTGTCGACTGATTTCAGGTTAAGCTTCCTGGGCCAACAGTTCGGGTAGGTGGGTAAGTATTTGCTTAGTCATTTCTGGCAATTCAAATTGAGGTTGCCAACCCCAGTCGGTTCGTGCCCGTGAATCATCAATGGATTTTGGCCAACTGTCGGCAATGGCTTGTCGGAAATCGGGAGCATAAGAAATGCTAAATTCCGGAATATGTTTGCGGATTTCATTGGCTACCTCTTCCGGACAAAAACTCATGGCTGCAATATTATAACTCGACCGGATTTTGATTTTTTCCGCAGGCGCTTCCATTAAGTCCAGTGTTGCTTTTACAGCATCGTCCATATACATCATGGGCAGGTAAGTATCTTCCTTCAAAAAGCATTCGTATTTTTTATCGGTAAGCGCTTTAAAGAAAATATCCACTGCGTAATCGGTAGTGCCGCCACCGGGTTTTGATTTATAACCGATCAATCCCGGGTAGCGCAAACTGCGGACATCAACACCACGATTTCGATAATACCAATCGCACCAACGCTCACCGGCAAATTTGCTGATACCGTAAATGGTGGTCGGGTCCATGATGGTATCCTGAGGGGTGTTGTCTTTAGGCGTGGTTGGGCCAAATGCAGCAATGGAACTGGGCCAATACACTTTGTCAATTTTATACTCTACGGCCGCATCCAATACATGTACCAGTCCGTCCATGTTCAGGTGCCAGGCGAACTTCGGATTTTTTTCTCCGGTGGCCGAGAGCACAGCGGCCAGGTGGTAAATCTGGGTGATGTTGTTTTTCTGAATGAATTCGAAGAGTGGTTTTTGTTTCAGAACATCCAGGATTTCGAAATTTCCTTGCGACAAAATGCCCTGCGGATCTTTGATATCGGTAGCAATCACATTTTCCTTACCGTACAATTTCCACAACCCTTGCGTTAATTCGGTGCCCAACTGTCCGCCTGCACCAATAATAAGAATCTTGTGTTTTTTCATGCTCATGATTGGGGACGAAAGTTAATTAATTTTCGACTTTTGCTATCACCCGTTAGGTGCTCTTTTCGCAAAGCGATTAACTTTGCGCGTCCTTAGTCAGGATCACAAAAAGCAATCTTATGTATACTACGCTGAAACCCGTATTGGAAAAAGAATTGACCTCCATCCGTGAAGCAGGCTTATTTAAAAAGGAGCGGATTATTATTTCTCCGCAGGGTGCCGATATTAAAATTCAGGATGGCAAAGAAGTTATTAATTTTTGTGCAAACAATTACCTGGGCCTTTCATCACACCCACGGGTAATTGAAGCCGCCAAGCGTACCATCGATACCCATGGTTTTGGTATGTCGTCCGTTCGGTTCATTTGCGGTACGCAGGATATTCATAAAGAATTGGAGCAAAAAATTTCAGAATTCCTCGGTATGGAGGATACCATTTTATATGCGGCCGCTTTTGATGCCAACGGGGGTGTGTTTGAACCGCTGCTTGGCGCATCGGATGCTATCGTTTCGGATGAGCTGAATCATGCTTCCATTATTGATGGCGTTCGGTTATGCAAAGCCATGCGATACCGGTATAAGCATAATGATATGGCCGACCTGGAGAAGCAACTTCAGGACGCAAAAGCAGCCGGTGCAAAACAGATTATGATTGTAACCGATGGTGCCTTCTCCATGGATGGCACCATTGCAAGTTTGGATAAGATATGTGACCTGGCCGATCAATACGAAGCCCTGGTGATGACCGATGAATGCCATGCTACCGGATTTCTGGGTAAAACCGGACGAGGTGTACCGGAATACCGTGGGGTGATGGATCGGGTAGACATTATTACCGGAACATTGGGCAAAGCATTGGGCGGAGCGTCCGGTGGATTTACTTCCGGTCGGAAAGAAATTATTGAAATGCTGCGGCAGCGTTCGCGACCGTATTTGTTTTCCAATACGCTTGCCCCTTCCATTGTTGGCGCCTCCATTGAAGTGTTTAACATGCTTTCGGAAACAACCGAATTGCGCGATAAGCTGGAGCGTAACACAACCTATTTCCGCAACGAAATGACAAAAGTCGGTTTTGATATTAAGCCGGGTGAGCACCCCATTGTGCCCATCATGTTGTATGAGGCACCACGGGCACAACAGTTTGCTGAGAAATTACTGGAGAAAGGAATTTATGTGATCGGCTTCTTTTTTCCGGTGGTTCCAAAAGGCCAGGCCCGCATTCGGGTGCAACTTTCTGCAGCGCACGAACAACACCATCTCGACAAAGCCATCCAGGCATTTACGGAAGTTGGCGAAGAGTTAGGCGTATTAAAATAGTTTCAGACCTCCAATTCAGACCTCCAAGGTCTTTAAGACCTTGGAGGTCTTTTTAATTGGTTTGGTGATGTGATCCAAGTTTCTGAAAAGTCCTATCTTGAAAAGATTAAACCTTAATGCTATGAAAAAGTCTTTGGCGCTCCTTTGCTTATTATGCCTCGTTTTTGTTTTTGCTAAAGCGCAACGCCCCGCTAAAAACCAACCGGTAACTCAACCTGCCCCATCAATTGATTACAGCGACTATTTCAAACCGCTGAAGTGGCGTAGCATTGGCCCGTTCAGAGGAGGACGGTCGGTTGCCACAAGTGGTGTAGTAGGCGATATGACCACCTATTACATGGGCACAACGGGTGGAGGGGTATGGAAAACCGAAGATGTTGGCAACACCTGGAAAAATATTTCTGATGGATATTTTACTACCGGATCAGTAGGAGCCATTGCAGTTTCTGAAACCCATCCGAATGTGGTATACGTGGGCATGGGCGAACATGCAGTGCGGGGTGTAATGACCCACCATGGTGATGGCATGTATAAATCTACGGATGCCGGTAAAACCTGGAAGAAAATCGGGCTGGAGTTAACACAGCATATTGCGCGAATCGTTATTCACCCTAAAAATCCGGATGTAGTTTACGTAGCGGCACAAGGCCCGCTGTATGGTAAATCAAAGGAGCGGGGAATTTATAAATCAACGGATGGCGGAAATACCTGGACGAAGATCCTTTATGTCGATGATAAAACCGGGGGAGTGGAATTGTCGATTGATTTTAGCAATCCGGATGTATTGTATGCCGCCCTGTGGGAACATGGAAGGTTGCCGTGGAAGGTGATCAGTGGCGGACCGGGAAGTGGATTATACAAAACTACGGATGGCGGAGCCACTTGGAATAAAATCCACAAGGGCTTGCCGGAGGAATTAGGCAAGATGGCTATTGCGGTAAGCCGCTCCAATCCTGAAAAAGTTTATGCGTTGGTTGAAAGTGACTCCGAGCGTGAACTTGGTGGCCTGTTCGTTTCCGAAAATGCAGGCAAGAGTTGGGCGCGCGTAAGCAGCGATCACCGGCTGGTACAGCGTGCATGGTATTACATTGAAGTGTTTGTCGATCCAAAAGATGAGCATACGGTGTATGTGTTAAGCGCCCCGGCCTTGCGTTCCATTGATGGCGGTAGAACATGGGAAAACATTGATGGCGCCCATGGCGATTATCATGACCTGTGGATTAATCCCGATAATCCGAAAAACATGGTGATGGCCGATGATGGAGGAGCTTCCATTACTTTCAACGGTGGCGAAACCTGGTCAACACAGAGTAACATGCCTACAGCTCAATTCTATCGGATTAGTGTGGATAACCGTTTCCCATACCGGATTTATGCCGGGCAGCAAGACAACACCTCAGTGGTAATTGCCAGCCGGGAGTTTGGCAGCAGTGGCATAACCCGAACGAGTTGGGCTGCATCGGCAGGTGGCGAAAGCGCATTTCTCGCTTTCAATCCGGATGATCCGCGGTACGTTTTAGGAGGAAGTTATCTTGGAACAATTGAAGTACTGGATACGAAAGCCAATGCCGGCACCAACATTATGGCGGCACCGATTCAGTATCTGGCCCGCGATGCGAAAGACATGAAGTATCGTTTCAACTGGAATGCCCCTATCATCTGGTCGAAACATGAACCCGACACCTACTATCACGGTGCGCAGTATTTGCTGAAAACCCAGGACCTGGGAAAAACCTGGAAAGAAGTTTCACCCGATCTTACCCGAAATGAAAAAGAAAAACAAGGGAAGGGTGGAGGCCCATACACCAATGAAGCAGTAGGTGCCGAAAATTATGGTACACTTAGTTATGTCATAGAATCACCCCACGAAAAAGGCGTTATCTGGACGGGCAGTGACGATGGATTGGTTTACCTGACCCGCGATGGCGGCACCACCTGGAAAAATGTTACCCCAGCCGGATTGCCCGAATGTTTGATTAATGCCATTGACGTTTCACCGCACGATCCGGCTACGGCCTACATCGCAACAACGCGTTACAAGTTCAACGACCACTCACCTGGCTTATACAAAACAACCGATTATGGAAAAACGTGGACACGCATCGACAAGGGCATAGCGCGAAACGCATTTACCCGGGTTGTTCGCGAGGATGATAAGCGCAAGGATTTACTCTTCGCAGGCACTGAATTAGGTGTATATATTTCTTTTAATGGCGGAAAAGACTGGTCCCCCTTTCAACTGAACTTACCCATCACACCCATTACCGATTTGAAAGTTCATCAGGATAATCTGATTGCAGCAACTTCCGGAAGATCGTTCTGGATTTTGGATGACCTGGTATTCCTTCGTCAGTATACCAGGGAACCGACAGAAGTTACATTGTTTAAACCAGCCGATGCCATGATGGTAAATGGAAGCAGTGAGTTAGACCAATCGGAACCAGAATTTGATGGCAGCCATCCCTACCGTGGCGTTAACCCGGCCACCGGTATGGTTATTTATTATTATCTACCTGAACTGAAAGCAAGCGATGCGGTGGTGATGGAAGTTAAAGATGCGCAAGGAAACATAGTGCGCACCTACAGTTCAACAGCCGACAGTACGTTTCAGCGTTTTGACGGAGGGCCCGCTCCTGAGCCGGTTTTACCAAAAACAAAAGGACTAAATCGTTTTGTGTGGAACCTTCGCTACCCAACCCTGCCGGGCGCCCCGAAAGCTTATATTGAAGGAAGTTACCGTGGGCACAAAGCCATACCGGGTACATACACCTTTGTGCTTAAGGTTGCCGATAAAACAATTACCACAGCCGCTGAAATCTTGCCTAACCCCTTATACCCAACGGATGCTTCCACCTATCAGCAATACCATACGGTAATGCTTAAGATGGAAACCGAATTAACAAACATGCATCACCTGGTGAACACGCTGTATGCAAAGCAAAATCAATTGGAAGAGCTTCTGGTGAGCCTTCCGGAAGATGTTAAATACGATGGCTTGCGAAAGGAAGGGCTTGATTTACTTGTCCGGATGAAACAGTGGGATGAAGACATGGTACAACGCAAATCAAAAGCCTACGATGATGTGGAGAACTTCCCCAATAAATTTACAGCCAATTATTTATTCCTCATCAATCAAACGGAAAGCGAAATTCCTCGCGTTAACCAGCCTTCCCTCGACCGGCTTGCCGAGCTTACCGATGAATGGCGTGGTTTGCAGGTGCGTGCTAAAGAAATGCTGGAGAAAGACATTTCGGGGTTGAACAAGAAATTCTGGGATGCGGGAATTGGGGCGATATGGAAGGAGTGAGGTTTTTTAAGGCTTGAAGTAAGTCGGTTGATTTGTCCCTAAAAATTATCAAACGGAAGCTAAACGCGAACAACGATTGGATTGGCGTATCGGCAACAGGCAATCATTACCTGATTAATTCATACCATTTAGAGGTTATTACCATGTCTTGTTGAGGCCAATAAATTTCGCAATCGGAGAATTAATAAAGTCATCACAGGCGATCCAGATCAGTGGAAAAGATTTGTGTCGCTCCTTTCCCGAATTCAATGAAGTTGAGCCGGTATCGGATTGAAAGTGAGAATACTACTTTACATCCATAAGACTAGTTTTGTATCTTTGCTTTCATGAAAAAAGCACGGTTCGTATTGTTCAAACATAAGAAAGATGCTCAGCGGCAGGAAGATGCCAGCCTGGATGCGGCCGGACGTTTCAAAAAAATGTTTGAATTAATCTCTATGGCCTTACTTCTTTCACCCGATAAGCCTTTGAAAGAAAATAAAGACCCACGTTTTATTGAGCTGAAAAGGGTGAAACCATGATTAATGAAAAGGAAGTTCTTACCTTTTTTGAAATCTTAAGCCGGAATCAGGTTCAATATCTAATCATTGGAGGAGCGGCTGTCAACATATATGGCTATACTCGTGCAACCGGAGACCTTGATATCTGGTATAATCCAACACAGCAGAATTTTCTGAAACTGATGACCTCAATCCAGGAATTTGGTTACGATATTTCAGAACTGCAGAAGGTCACTGAATATGAGCGTAAAGGCTTCATCCGTTTACCACTGGAAAGATTTTCACTTGAACTTCTTTCTGTCATTGATGGAAAAATTAAGTTTGAAGAAGCCTTTGCGAGAGCAACTGTCAATGAAGTTTCCCATGGCCTCTCAATAAACATTATTGGCTACGATGACCTTATTGAAAATAAGATCATGTCGCGCAGGTCAAAAGATTTGGAGGACATTAAGCAATTGGAAAGGTTAAGAAACCGTGAGGTTACCATTTCTCCGCTGAAAGCAGGCATTATCCGAATCGCAAGAAAGCTGGGTATCAAAGTCAAGTTTAAATAATGAATCAAATTGCCTGGTATCCGCATTACGCCCGTGTTGTTGTTGCGGTATAGGAGGACACTGACTCCCGATCCTATAAAGAATTCCTTACGCCTTCACCCCGTTTTTTACCGCTTCAATCTCGCCCGGTTCAGGCGTAAGTTCCTCCCATTTGGTGGGCTCCGTGCCGTGCAGGTACTCGAGTATCTTCTGTTCAACCTGCTTCATCTTCAGGGTTTTCAGAAACTTTCCGTTGCGGGCAAGGATAAGACGGCCGGTTTCTTCAGAGACCGCCATCACCAGGGTGTCGGTACTTTCCGACATGCCTACGGCCGCCCGGTGGCGCATCCCAAAATGTGCGGGCAAATGATCATTTTCACTTACCGGTAATACGCATCGGGCTGCTTTGATCCGGCCTTTGTGGATGATGACAGCGCCATCGTGCAGCGGACTGTACTTGTTGAAGATGGAGAGTAACAGCCCTTTGGTGACTTCTGCATCAAGCGCTTCACCGGTTTCGGCATAAAACTTTAGTTCGGTATCGCGCGAGAATACAATGAGCGCTCCGGTTTTGGTGGCCTTCAACGACTTGACAGCTTCCAACACCTGGTTCACATCGGTTTCTTCACTTTGATCGGTACGCCAGTTGGCTAATGTTTTCAATACATTATCACGAAACTCAGTACCCCCGATTACCAGTAGAAACTTTCGTATCTCCGGTTGAAACAAAATAATCATGGCCAATACCCCCACGCCCATGAACTGACCGAGAATGGTGGCCAGCAATTCCATTTGTGCGGCCTTTACAATCAGGTAAATAAGGTAGAGTGCCAGTATGCCCAGAAAAATGTTTACAGCAATACTTCCGCGAATCAGCTTGTACACCTGGAATAACAATACACTTACGAGGCTGATGTCAATCAAATCAACCCACGTAACATCCAGAAAACCGATTTTAAACAGAAAAATCATCCTGTAAAGTTAAGGTAATTAGACGTTATAGCTTAACGTTATCAGTAGAATTGACATTGTTTATGGTTCTATTCAAGTTGTAACTTGGGATTGGGAATGAAGTAACTGGAATAGCTTAATACACTCAACAGCCTCTTTAACATCGTGAACCCGAAGTATCGAAACGCCTTTCATTAGCGCCACCATGTTCAGTGCCGTGGTGCCGTTTAGTGCCTGTTCAGCCGAAGTTTCAAGCGTTCGCCAAATCATGGATTTACGGGACAGCCCAGCCAGGAGAGGTTTCCCCAGGATTTTGAAATGTTCCAGGTTGTTTAATAGTTGAAAACCCTGTTCGGCAGTTTTGGCAAAACCAAACCCGGGATCAACAATAACATCTTTCACGCCCAATGCATGCAAAGCAACCATCTTCCGTTGAAAATAACCCATCATTTCGTGCAACATATTTTCGTAGGTGGCGAGTGAATTCATGGTTTGGGGGGTTCCTTTCATGTGCATGCAGATGTAGGCAACCTTTAATGATGCAACGGTTTGAAGCATTTGGTCATCCAACTCACCCCCTGAAATGTCGTTAACAATTTGAGCTCCTTCATGAACGGCTGCAGAAGCTACCGCAGCCCGAAAGGTGTCCACAGAGATTGGTATGGTGCCAAATTCTTTTCGAATGGTTTTAATGGCTGCCGTAACCCGATTGATTTCCTCGGCTTCCGGAATATCAGCCGCCCCGGGCCGCGAAGAGTACCCGCCTACATCAAGGATGGAAACACCATCGGCAATCATTTTCTTAACGTGTTGCAATAAGGTTGGTAGGTCGGTAAACCGTCCGCCATCGTAAAAGCTGTCGGGCGTAATGTTTAAAATACCCATTACAACAGGCGTGTGTAAGTCCAGCAACCGCCCGTTCAGGTTCAGTGTTTTGTTTGTTGAAAATGCCGTATTTTGCCCCGCTGAAATCATGGTACACGAAAAAACTACATTCGAATATAAGCAGGTGATTGACGCCTGCAAAACCCTGTTTCTGAAGAAGACCAAAGACTACGGCACGGCCTGGCGCATTCTCCGGTTGCCGTCTATTACGGATCAGATTTTTATAAAGGCGCAACGCATCCGAAGTATCCAGGAAAAGGGTTTTCAAAAAATTGATGATTCCATTACCGATGAGTTTATGGGAATCATCAATTATTGTGTGATTGCCTTGATTCAAATCCAGTTAGGCGAATCGGATAAAACCGAATTAACCGTTGAAGAAGTGGAGCCCCTGTACAATGCCGCGATTGAGGAAACGTTTGGGCTTCAGCAAAATAAAAATCACGATTATGCCGAAGCCTGGCGCGATATGCGTGTCGGGTCCATGACCGACATCATCCTGATGAAATTACTGCGGGTTAAGCAGATTGAAGATAACGAAGGTAAAACGCTGGTCAGCGAAGGTGTAAAAGCCAATTACCAGGACATGATTAACTATGCCGTGTTTTGTTTGATTAAACTAAAGGATGCTTAAGCCTTATGAAGAAGTATATTGATTGGTTTTCAAGATTTTTTGTAGGTGGCCTGTTTATATTCTCCGGGCTTATCAAACTGAACGACCCGATAGGCACAGCGATAAAACTGGAAGAATACTTTGAAGTGTTTGCAGCCGACTTCGGGTCCATCTTCAAGGTATTTATCCCGTTTGCACTTGAACTGGGCATGATGCTGATCGTGCTTGAAGTTGTGCTGGGGGTGGCATTACTGATCAATTACAAAATGAAGCAAACTACCTGGGTGCTTCTGGTGCTGATTGTATTCTTCACTTTTCTTACGGGTTACTCTGCCATCCTGAATAAAGTTACCGATTGCGGCTGCTTTGGCGATGCCATCAAACTTACTCCGTGGCAATCGTTTTATAAGGATTTAATTCTAATCGTCTTTATCCTGCATTTATTTTGGTACCGGCATTCGTATGAACCGGTGTTGCGTACACGCGAAGGCCATGCGGTGATATTGGGCGCCACGCTGATCAGTTTTATTCTGGGCATTTATGCGGTACGTCACCTGCCGTTTATTGATTTCCGGGCGTATAAAATTGGCAACAATATTCCCGAACAAATGACCCTGCCACCCGATGCCAAACGCGACAGCGTGGTGATGACCTTTATTTATGACCGGGCAGGTGAACGTATTGAGCTAACCCTGGATCAACTCGGCAAGGTCGACTCCACGTATACGTTTGTTGACCGCCTCGATAAAGTAATCCGCGAAGGCGACCGCCCCAAGATTATCGATTACCGGGTTGAGAGCGTGGAAGGCGAAAACTATACGCAGGAAACATTTGAAGGGGCGAAACTTCTGATTGTGATGTACAACGTAAAACTCGCCTCCACCAAAAATGCAGCTAAAATTTCCGGGTTGATAAGTGATCTGGAAGGAAAGGCCGAGGCAATCATTCTAACGTCTTCCTCGGCTGTGGAAGTGGATGCCTGGCGCCACGAACATCAATGGGCCGCTCCTTTTTATTTTGCCGATGCTACGGTTTTGAAAACCATAGTGCGTGCAAACCCCGGCATCACCCTTTGGGTTAACGGAACAGTGAAGGGTATGTGGCATTACAACGATGTGCCCGAAGCAAGTGAGGTTTTGAAGCTAATCCAATAGCGTTGAAAATTTTTCTGATCGGTTTGCCCGGATCGGGTAAGACTACCCTCGGACGTGCGCTGGCGCAGCAACTTCAGTTGCCGTTTATTGATCTGGATGAAGAAATTGAGAAGGAAGCGGGTAAGCCTGTGCGTGAAGTTTTCGCCTCAAAAGGGGAGGACTTTTTCAGAGAAACGGAAGCGCGTATTCTCCACAATAAAATCAATGAAGTTAATTCGTTTGTCATGGGTACCGGGGGTGGAGTACCTTGTTTTTATGATGGAGTGAAGATTATGAATAAGGCTGGCATAACGGTTTTCCTGGATGTTCCGGTGGAGGCGATTGTATTGCGGATGACTGAAGAGGAAAAGGCCGCCCGACCATTATTATCCACAGTAAAAAATACAACATCCGAACGATTGACTCAGCTTCGTGAGCAGCGATTGAAATTTTATCGTCAGGCTGCTTTAACGGTAGAAGGAAGTGAAATACAGGTGGAGGATTGCCTCGCCAAAATCAGGGCCTTTATTAAAAATTAAGGCCGAAAGTGAGCATGAATGAATTGATCCGGTTTTTCAAGTCAACAATTGGTCCGAAGCCATCCTGAAAAACATAAGGGCTATAAGCAGTATCTGCCTTGGTGCTGAGCCAGGCCAGGTCGCCAAAGAATTTCTGTACCCGGAAACCCACCCCGGCACTGAAGGTTTTAATGCTCCGGTTAACATCAAAATCAGGGTTGATAGGATTGCCTTGAACGTTATACCCCATCCGCACACGAAGTGCTTCGTATCTGAACTCGCCCCCGATGCGGTAGTTTACGGTATTGTTAAACAAGAAATCGATCGCATCATTTTCAGGATTGAAAGAGATGCCGCCAATGTCGGAATCGTATTTGGCTTTCTTGTAATTCACAAATTCAAGATCGCCCGAAATGAAGCCATAGTTGCTTATGAAAAATGCTGCACCAAGGCTTAACTTCATGGGTGTAGTCAAACTGTATTCTGAAATTAAGGGAAGGTTTGATTCGAAGTCGAAATCGTTGAGAATTTCTCCCGTACCCAGGTAGTTATAGTTGTTCCATTGTGTTTTTAAGCGTGCGGAGTAAGTGTCGGTAAGTTTGTAATACGTGGGGGTAGCAAATGATACACCTAGTTGCAAAACATCAATCGGACGAAAAATTACACCTAAGGTTAGGTTAACCCCCGACCCTTCAATGTCAATTGTTTCTTCTAATTCAAAATAATTCAACGGATTAAAGTCGGGATCCAGGTCAAAGAAAAAATCAGATTCCCGGTAAGTCGACTGGAATTTATAGCGGAGCGTAGCAATACCTATGTTTGCTCCAATAAAAACCTTGTCGTTCAGATTAGCACCATAGGCCAACGACCATTGGTATTGTGCTCCCTTGGATTTAATAGTTCCTGTGCGGGTTAACCTCCGGATGTCGTTTGGATCATCGTAAAGACCCAACACCGAAAAGTAATAAATCGGGGGTCCGTTATAACCGCCAAATGCTGTGGAATCATCGATCAGGTACGTATCGTAGGCCAGGCCCGTGCTGAAATCGTAGTTGAGGTTATCGGCATGCGTGCCATTGGCATCTTCAATAAACCAATCGATCATAGAGGAGTAGATGTCCGTTCCGGAGTACCGGAAAACATTGTTGAAATCGTTGGTTCGGGTCATGCTGATGCCGAACGAACCTCCCAGAAACCCGCCTTTTTTTTGAGGAGCATGGTGTACATAACTGATTCCCGGAATAGTCAGTTGACTCTTTGAGTCGTTGGCGTTTGTGCCAAAGTGCTGCGTGTCGGTATTATAGAAATTAAGTGCGGGACTAAACGTGAACTCCGACCGGTTATACATGCCCAACCCAGCCGGATTGGAGAGTGCTGAACTGAAATCGCCACCCAGGGCTATTTGGGCTCCGCCAAGCGCTTGAATTCGGGCGCTGCCTCCAGGACGTGTACGACTGAAAAGAAGGGCATTATCCACAAACCCCTGCCCAAGAATTTCTGAAACAGGCGCAAGAATAACTACGAGTTGCAGAAAAACCCTGAATCTCATCGCTAACCGGTTATGGATTAGTTACCGCCCCTGCGACTTCCACCACTGGAAGATCCGGACGAACCGGAAGAAGAACGTGAAGGTGTGCTAAAACCTCCGCTGCTGCTTCTGGATGGTGTGGAAAATCCGGATGAAGATGAACCGGTATTCCGGTTGAAATTGCTTCCCGAATTGTAGTTAGAAGAACGGCCCGTATTGGTATTATTAATGCCTGTTCGGTTTCCAGTGTTGGAATATGATGAGTTGGAGTCCGTATACGGCCTGCGTGAAGGCCTTACATAATAATCATCGGTAGTAACCTGAGTACGTCTGCCGGTATTGGTATCTGTAATTCGGGCGCCACTGTTATAGTTGTTACGGGTGCGCACATCATTCACGATGGTTGAATTGCCGGTTGAACGTTTTCCATAGTTGGTGCGGGCTCCATCATTTACAACAACCACGGGGCGGTAATACCCCATATTCCAGTTATTCCATCCCCAACCGCCACCATACCACGATGGCCCCCACATATTTCCATAGTAAGGATTACCCCAGGTATTCCAACTTGGTCCCCATGAATTACCCCAGAAATAGCTGGCTGATAACGACCAGCCAGAGTTAAACCGGTTTCCGCCCCAATGGGGATTCATCCACGGATCATTCCAGCCAAATCCATACGGATTGTTCCAGGAGTTGTACATCGGTCCGTACCAACCGTTCATAAACATGGGGTTCATCCACCGGTTATTCCAGGAATTCATGGTATTCCAATTGTTCCAGTTATTGGCGCCAGCATAGTAACCACTGCCTTGATTAAGTTGCGGATTATATCCTTCTACAAAATAATTCTGCTCGTCTTCGCTGGCTTGCTGCGAATAGGAACGCGAAATGTATTCCGGA
>CAZOYJ010000082.1:0-14718 GCA_964583905.1 uncultured Roseivirgaceae bacterium | reverse complement strand
CCCTTCGCAGGGACCGGTTGGAACTACAATTATCATTTCGGGTAATAACTTCAACACAACACCAACGAACAACTTCGTTTACTTTGGCGCAGCACGGGCCACTGTAACTGCAGCAACGTCAACTCAGCTCACCGCAAAAGTTCCGATTGGCGCTACGTTTGAGCTCCTTAGTATAACCACCGGTGGTTTGGTGGCCTATTCATTTCATCCATTCATGGTAACACATGGTGGTGGAACGGCATCATTTAACCCCCGCATTGATATACCGGTTAACCACAACCCGCGCTTTTTTGATGTGGGTGATTTCAATAACGATGGACACCTTGACCTGGCTGTCGCCAGTACCGACTTAAATACCCTGGTCATTTACCCCGGAACAGGAATCGGTTCATTCTCAAATCCGATCTCACTATCCATTGGCACAGGTGCTTCCATTTCTTCCGCTGACTTTTCCGGCAATGGATTTCTCGATATGGCAGTGGCGAATTACAGTGCCAGTAGCTCCGCAACAACTAGCGTTCTACTGAACACCGGAAACGGAAATTTTGCACAAGCCACCACTTATTTTTTGAGTAATGCACCCATAGGCATTGGGTCAGGCGCTGTGTCTGTAGCCGAGGGCGACTTCAATCGGGATGGTAAACTGGATGTAGCTTTTGCAATCGATAATATCCCCGGGAGCATCAGTGTACTTCTGAATCAGGGTGGTGGTGTTTTTGATCCCAAAACCGAGTATCCGGTAACGCATTACCCTTATAGCGTGGCCGTGGGTGATGTTGACAAGGACGGTAACGTTGATCTGGCTGTAGCTAATTTCTTTACACAAACCATTAGTGTGTTGCGTAATAATGGTACTGGCGGATTTCTTCCTGAAGTTACGTATGCTTCAGGAGATGGATCGCACGACATTAAGTTTGCCGACCTGAATAAAGACGGCAATCTCGACCTGATTGTGCTGAATGCATTAGACAATACGGTCAATGTGTATACAAACGATGGCCTGGGCAACTATTCTGCACGAACAGATTATCCATCCGGATCAAGTTACCAGGCTGGATTTACGCTGACCGACCTAAACGGAGATGGGCTACTGGATATTGTAGCCGGTGGAAGTGCATCTTCTATCTACCTGCTGATGGGAACATCATCGGGTGGATTTGAAGCGCCTATTGAAATGGCAGTCGGGAGTGTTCCGTATTGTGTAGCAGCAGGCGATTTTGACGAAGATGGTAAGCCTGATATTGTTGCCGCAAACTTTGCCGATCATACCGTTAGTTTATTTCTTACCAAACCTGCCACATCCGACATCATTATATATAATGCCCTTTCACCCAATGGTGATGCGAAAAATGATGTTCTGTTCATCGAGAACATTGATCGACTTCCTGAGACTCAAAAGAACTCTGTTGTTATCTACAACCGGTGGGGTGATGAAGTATGGCGGGGAAAGGATTATGACAACATCTCGGTTGTATTTGAAGGGCTTGGTAAAGATGGAAACGAATTGCCCTCTGGCACCTATTTCTACAAGCTAATATTCCAGGATGGCCTGACCAAAACCGGATACCTTTCGCTTAAGCGTTGAACCTTTTAATCCAAAAACCATGAAAAGATTTTACATCATTCTCCTTACCGCTCTAACTTCTATTGCCGGTTATACACAGCAAGATCCGGTTTATACGCTTAATATGAACAACCCCTTTACGCTGAATCCGGCCTATGCAGGGTATAGCAATCTACTGAATGCCCAAGTGTCGCACCGCATCCAATGGGTGGGGCTTGCGGGCAACCCGGTAACCACCAACTTCAGCGGTCATATGTCGGTGCGTAAAGATAAGCTGGGGGTTGGTTTACAGGTTATTCGTGATGTCATCGGAGAAAATAAGAACTCAGAACTACAGGCGGCACTTGCCTACAAACTGAAACTCTCCACAGCCACGCTTTCATTCGGTATGCAAGCAGGGTTTATCAATTTTTCCAACCATCCAGATGAGCTCACGATAAGGCATTCAGGTGATCCGAATTTTGTTCCGTACTCTGAAATCAGGTTCAATACGGGTGCCGGGATTTTTCTGACCGGTGAACAATATGCTCTGGGTTTATCTGCTCCACGGCTTCTTCCGGCTACCATCAGTTTGGAAGGGCAATCCATTGAATTGTATCAGCAAACTTTTTACTTGTCGGGGGCTTACTTGTTCCTAATGTCAGATAAAATAAGGTTTAATCCCAGTGTTATGTTAAGGTCCACTCAAGGGCTACCGCTTTCAGCCGATGCACTGGCCAGTTTTTTATGGTTGGATCAGTTTTCAGCAGGAGTTTTTACCCGTAACCTCAACACCTATGGTATGCTCGTCAGCCTGAAATATAAAGATTTCATATTTGGGTATACGTTTGAAGTACCCTCCAACCAATCTGTTGGAGCTCGTTTCACATCGCATGAAATAATGGTTGGGCTCAGAAAAGGGATATTCAGCTTTCACGATCGCCAGGTAATTCGCAATTTCTGAATCAGTTTGTATTCAGCAGGTAAAGACCCTACAGTGATTTTAGGATCCGTTTCACAAACCCCGGACCTTCATAAATAAACCCGGTATAGAGTTGAATAAGATCAGCGCCTGCTTCAAGCTTTTCAAGTACATCGTTCACCGTCATAATACCGCCCACGCCAATGATCGGAAAATCTTTGCCAAGCTGCTTACGCAGGTAGCGGATAATTTCTGTTGAGTGATGAGTGAGCGGCTTCCCGCTCAGGCCACCGGCCCCGATTTTTTCAACCACCGCTTTTGGGGTTAATAAATTTTCGCGCGCTAGGGTAGTGTTAGTGGCGATTACCCCATCGGTTTTGGTTTCTTTTAGAATTTCTATGATATCATCCAGTTGTTCCACGGTTAAGTCAGGTGCTATTTTCAATAGCACAGGCCTCGACTGAAGTTTGGAGGCACACAATGATTTTACGAACGTCAGCAGTTTCCTCAGCGGTTCCTTCTCCTGCAGGTCGCGAAGACCAGGTGTGTTGGGTGAACTTACATTCACCACAAAATAATCCACCACCGGATAAAGCGCCTCCACACATTCCGCATAATCATCAAAGGCTTTATCGTTAGGGGTATGTTTGTTTTTGCCGATGTTTCCACCAACAATAACTGTTGATTCTCTTTTCTTTAATCGTTCCACGGCTTTTCGTACCCCTTCATTATTAAATCCCATCCGGTTAATCAAAGCCTGATCATCCGGCAAACGAAATAATCGTGGCTTATCATTACCCGACTGCGGCAACGGTGTGAGCGTTCCGATTTCAATAAATCCGAACCCAAAACACGACAACTCATCGACCAGTTTGGCATCCTTATCGAAGCCCGCAGCTAATCCAACAGGGTTTTGAAACGTTAGCCCGAACAACTTGCGTTCAAGCTTTGGGCTTGAATACCCGAACCATAAACGCATTAATGCAATGAAACCGGGTATTTGACCTTTGATACGTAAAATGTTAAACACAACATGATGTATGCGCTCGGCATCGAACAAAAAGAACAACGGACGAATGAGAAGTTTATACACCGGATTAGAGTAATCTGATTTTCACGCTAATTATATAACTGATGTTACGCAAAACAAATTTTAACCACAGAATTCACAAAGCAAAATACCCAGAAAGGTGCACAAAGAGGGTATTCTCTCTGTGTTCTTTGTGAAAATTACTTTGTGGCCTCTGTGGTTAATGAGCTTATTGCGCAACACCAGTTATATAATTTGAATTTGGCAACCAACAAAAATAGGAAGGATATGAAGAAGGTATTCATCTTGTTTGTCTTTATTACTGGATTATGTGCCAGTAAAAATATACAGGCACAAACCTATGTGGGTGGCTTTTTAGGCTTTGGATCGAAAGTGAATCAACCGGGGCTTGGTGGGGTGGCAGAAGTAGGCATTGCCGACCGGTGGGCGCTTTCGCCCAGCCTGCTGTTTTACTTCCCCGAATCGAGCCGGGTTTATACGTTCAGTTGGTTTGAATTTAACCTGAACATGAACTACTACTTATACAACCAGGGCACCCTTAACCTGTATGGCTTAGGCGGATTAAACTGGCACTCTTTTTCGGGTTGAAGGTGACACTTTAAACCAGTATTACGGAAATAAAAAGAGGGCCGAGGCCCTCTTTTTATAATGTTAACCAGTTCTTGATTACAATTTGAGTGTAATTCCAAATGTACCTCCGGTAGCTTTCCCTCCGCCAAATTCTAGGTGAAGGCCAAACCTATCGGAGAAGAAGTAACGGCCACCAATCTGCCCTGACAAGCCTATTCCTGATTTATAAGCGTTATCAAATGCATCACCCCCCCAGATGTAATACCCCAACGTTAAACCGGCATAAAAATTCCACTCACTGGGAATATTCAGTAACGTATTAAAGTGATAATTTCCATTAAAGCTGAGAACGGTTAAATTTTGGTTCCACTTGCTTCCATTCCAGTTAGAACGGTAGTTCCTGAATGAAATATCCGGACCGATGGTAATGTCGGGGTGAACGCCAAAGTCAAGGCCAACATGTACCGGAACTCCCCAGCTGGAAAATCCAAGCCCAGCGTTAAGCTGCTTGCCACCTTTGCCCGGAGGAGCTTGCGCAAAAGCAACTGTAGCTCCTAAAATTGAAAACACTAAAAGCAACTTGATTTTTTTCATGGTATTTGTTTTGTTAGTTTAATTTTCATTTTAAAGTCTGCAAGTATACAAAGCCGCATCGCGCATTGCAACAGCCGGCAGGCTGATACCCTTTACCCGGGTTCAAATGCCAATTCCGGCCGATGAGCCCTCAAAACCTGCGATAAAATACCCGATTAAGTACCCTTCCGGCTTTTCTTTACTTTCCTGGTCTTATCTGGAAATTTCCTGAAGGCGCTTCTTACCGCATTGTCTAAAATATTTCCGCCACGCATTCGGGTAACGTCCATTATCCCTTCAGCCGACCAAACTGCCGTACCGCGGGAAGTATCTTCAATCTCAAGAATCAACATGCCTTGGGTAAATTCACGTGACCAGTTTTGGGTTTGTGAACCCGATGATGGATTGGTAACCACAACCTGTTGCGCCAATTGGCCTTGCCGCTGTACATCCATTTTCAGGGATGTTTCAATTACATAACTAACGGTGAGGTCAGCGGTGGAATCGCTTAAGAATTTATAGCCACGCAATTCCAGTTCACGGATTATAGATGGCTTAATCTCGTTATAAAATGCTTCCTTATTAATTGACTGATCGGCATTACTGATGACCGAACCCCGTACAACCGTGAAGGTATTGTACTTTAATAAATCGACACCGCTGGCCGTACTGGTTTGAAAATCCTGACCCCAAGCCGGAACGGAAAAAAAAAGCAGTAGAAAGAAATAAATACCCGGTTTATTCATGAATACAAAATACGAAGAAAAGCGTGGTTACCCTATGACTTTCGTCAGAAAGAAGTTTAGCTGCGTGGATGGAATTCGGTGATTACTTGTTTTAAATAATCGCGGTCGAGGTGCGTATAAATTTCTGTGGTGGTGATAGACTCATGGCCCAGCATTTCCTGAACCGCCCGTAAATCGGCACCGCCCTCTATAAGGTGTGTGGCGAAGGAATGACGAAAGGTATGCGGACTGATGGTTTTTTGAATGCCGGCTTTTTCCGCCAGCGCTTTGATCATCGTAAAAACAGAAACCCGCGAAATTTTCTTTCCGAACCGGTTTAGGAACACATGGCTTTCAAATCCCTTCTTCACCGGAAGGTGCACGCGAATCTCTTCAATATAAATCTTCAGGTGTTTCATGGCATCCCGCCCAATGGGCACCAACCGTTCTTTGTTTCCCTTCCCGATTACCCGTAAAAATCCGACATCGAAGTACACATTGTTCAATTTCAAGTCTACCAGTTCGGAAACCCTAAGCCCTGAGCTATACAATACCTCCAGCATGGCCCGGCTACGCCCACCCTCAGGCTTCGACAAATCAATCGCGTTAAGCAGGTTTTCAATTTCATTATAATTTAACGTGTCGGGTAACTTGCGGCCAATTTTCGGACCTTCCAATAACTCAGTAGGGTCTTTTTCGATCAACTCTTCAAACACCAGGTATTTATAAAAACTCTTAACGCCTGAAAGAATCCGCGCCTGGCTGTAGGCGCTCATGCCCAACTCATTAATGTAATGAATGAACGACTGCAGGTGCTTTGTGGTGAGCGTTAATGGAGTGGCCTTCACTTTTTTCAGCTCAACAAATTGCTTGAGTAATTCCACATCATGCACGTAGGCCGCTATGGAATTGTCGGAAAGCGACCGTTCAAGTTTTAAATAATGACCAAAATGCTTGATGTGTAAATCCCACATAGCCGGATCCAAAGTTAATTTGATATTTAAGGATATTCATAGATACTTATGGATATTAATTGTGAAGGCATTAATATCAAATATTGAGTAATGAGATCAATGACTATTGACTAATGGCCAATGTAAGGGTATCTTTCGAATATGAAAATCCAGATCATTAACGGACCGAACCTTAACCTGCTGGGCGTGCGAGAGGAAGACATTTACGGCAGTCGCGATTTTGAAAATTATTTTGAAGAGCTGAAGAGGCGATACCCCGAGATTGAACTGCACTATTTTCAGTCGAACATTGAAGGCGAATTGGTCAATAAATTGCACGATGTGGGCTTTTCATTTCAGGGGATTGTATTGAATGCCGGTGCCTATACCCATACATCGGTTGCCTTGCACGATGCCATTGCCGCCATCAAAACCCAGGTGGTGGAAGTGCACATCTCAAACCTTTATGCCCGTGAAGAATTCCGGCACAAAAGCCTGATTACTTCAAAATGCATTGGCCTGATATCGGGTTTTGGATTAACCGGATACGAAATGGCCATTGAATACTTGTTGAAAACAAAACGTTGAATTACATTCCATGATTTCCTTTTACCCGGGGCCGTCACGTGTTTATCCTAAGGTGTCGCGATACCTGCAGGAGGCCTGCAACCTGGGTATTTTAAGTATCAATCACCGCAGTGAAGCTTTCGTAAACATTTCACAGCAAACAACAGTATTGTTGAAGGAGAAGCTAAGCATTCCTAAATCCTATTCGATTTACTTTGTATCCTCCGCCACAGAATGCTGGGAGATCATCGCGCAATCCCTGATCGAAAACGATAGCCTCCACTTTTATAATGGCGCTTTCGGAAAAAAATGGTTTACCTATACAAAACGGCTCAAACCGGAAGCGCGTGCGCTTCCGTTTGACGTTCAGGAAACACTTGCCCCAGAACGGCTTAACCTGAAACCTGGAGAAGTGATCTGCCTAACGCAAAACGAAACCTCAAACGGCACCCAGGTAAGCAACAGGGTAATTCAGAAGCTTCGTAAAAAATACCCGGATCACCTCGTTGCCATCGATGCCACGTCCTCCATGGGTGGTATTGAACTGGATTTCCTGTCGGCTGATATTTGGTTGGCTTCCGTTCAGAAGTGTTTTGGTTTACCAGCCGGGCTGGGCTTGTTAATCTGCTCACCTGCTGCCCTTACTCGTGCACAGGCTATCGATAAACGACTTCATTACAACAGCCTGCTTTTTCTGGATGACATGATGAAACTCCACCAAACTTCCTATACACCGAATGTGCTGAACATTTATTTGCTGATGCGCGTGTTGGAGGATGTGAAACCCATCCAAAAAGTTGACAAGCTGATCAGGGGCCGGTACAAGAAATGGGAAGCTTTTTTTGATACTAAAAGTGAGCGGTTGAATTTCCTTCCCAAAAATAAAGCGGTTCGGTCGCGTACGGTGCTTACCATTGAAACCTCAGCTTCATTGCTTCAAACCCTAAAATCCGAAGGCATTAAAGCAGGATTTATTTTGGGCAATGGCTATGGTGAATGGAAAGACACCACTTTCCGGATCGCCAATTTTCCGGCTTTAAAGCGCACCGAAATTGCGCGGTTGATGGATTTTCTGTACAATTATATTTAAGTTGTCGTTACGAAGACCGGTATCCCATTTCATACACGGATTTGACATGCGGCCCCAAAAATGTGCGGGCATATAACCGGATGATGGCCAGCCCATCAACAATAAAACTCAACGCTGTAAAAAAAGCAAGCACTACCTGGTCTTCATGGATATGGGAAAAGATTAAGTCTTCGCCTATAAACGTTGGGGTAATTGGAAAACCCGACAGTCCCAGGCAGCAAATCAAAAACACCAGGGCTAATTTCGGATGGCGATAGGAATGGCCATGAAATTGATTGAGATCAATCGCGCCCTCCAGTTTTTTTAGTCTGCGTAACGTAAAATATCCGATCAACCCAAATACCGTGATGCCACTCAGGTAAAGCGCACTATGACTGATGTCAAAATTTTCATTAAACATGACCGACAGCGCAATCCAGTAGTGATTCATCATCACCAGAATCCAACTCATTCGGGCATGCCTGCGTTCGGTAAACGATTTCAATACCATACTCAACCCAATAAGCGACAGCACAACCGGAAGATAGGGTTGTAGTACAACCGGTACATACGGTTTATTGAAAAGCAGAGCTAATCCCAACAGATACACAGGAATGAAAAAAATGAACACACGCCTCGTATTCAGGTAGCCGAGTGTTTTGCCGGCCCACTTCACCGGGTTCCACAAATAGCGATACATAAAGGTATCCAGATTCCACTCCTTCAGGCTTAGCATATATATCGAATATTCAATTTTTTTGGGGAGTGAATCTTCAACCGTATGTTGCCGCGGCACAAAATGATAAAACTGCTCACGGATCTGATACGTGACAACCGAAGGTGAAATAAGCAACTGGTACGTTCTTAAAAATGCATTTCCGGCAAAATGCACGAGTGCCAGGTAATGCCAGCCCAGTGCAATTTCAATAAAGATTAAACCAATCTGTGTAATGGATGAGTACGCAATCTGACTCTTAACGGAGGATTGCACCCGCGCAATGGTTGTGCTCACCAGGGTAGTGATTAACCCACACATACCAATCAGGATACGAACAGAAAACTGATGCTCCCAAAACGGAAAGGTGCGCAACAGCAAAAAAACTCCAATGTGTACCGATAACGATCCGTAAAAAATTGCGCTGGAAGGTGTTGGGCCTTCCATGGCCCGTGGCAACCAGGTTGAAAACGGCAGCTGTGCCGATTTGGCTGCAGCGGCCAGTAAAATCATCATGGAAATGAACACCCCAATCCATGAATGTTGCTGTAGATGATGATGCACCAATTCATAATTATGCAATTTTAAAAAGGTGATGTTCTCCTGAAACAAATGATGACTCATCCACATGGCCAGTAAAATGCCTACATCGCCAATGCGGTAGATCGAAAAAACTTTAACCGCATTTTTTACAGGAAGGTAACGGTCGCGATAAAAAGCAATAAGCAAAAAAGATGAAATGCCGAGAATTTCCCAGCCCACAAACAGGGTTTCGAAATTACCGGCAAAAATGGTTACGTTATACCCTAAATAGAAAAATAAAACCGTATTGAAAAAACGCTTATAGCCCGGTTCACGATGCAGGTAATACCGGCTGTAAATCGTAACCATGAAGGTGAGCAGGGAACCCATAAACAGGTAAACAGCCGTTACCTTATCGAAATAAAAATCAATCAAAAACTCATAACCGTCTGTTCGATACAATACAAATTCTTTCAGGTTTAGTACCGGGTACCCGTGCAACAACCAGTACACCAGGAAAACCTGGAAGGCTATCAAATTAATGCCGGCTGTTCCAAAGGCTATCTGCGAAAGCAGGCTTTCTTTTTTCCCCGGAATAAGGAGGCTAACCAGGAACCCAAGCAAGGGAATGAAAATAAAAAACTGCAGTACTTCAGTCATGGGCATTATTGGATTGCATAAACGGGCATATTATCAAGATGTGATTGAGCGAAATGGTTAAGGTCAGGAACACGATAAATTTTTCGATGACCCGGCAGGTAGGGCTTAAATTTTTTATCCTCAAACAAATAAAATCCCCGGGTTTCGGGATGAACCGCTACCAGGTGAATCCACTCATTCGTAAACCATGTATAGGTTTCGGGTGCGTGTTCAAGTGTTCTGAGAATTACTTCTGGAAAATGTTCTACCACCATCAGCAACCTTACCGGATCGTGCACTTCAATCATCTGGCTGGGCAAGCCGGGGCGCAAATCGCCATCTATACCATTCGCTACACCAAACAGCCCCATAACGTTGTGTGGGAGTTTGGTGCCTGCGCCAAGTTTCTGGTTGTCAACCCGCGAGAAATAATATTCCAGGTTGATGCCGCCACATACCGGTGCAGCAGCTTTTAAAATGCTCAGCAAATATGTTCCATCCGGGTCAACCCGGTAATCAAACGAATTGAGAAACGATCGCCTGTCAAGAAACAGGTGTCGTGTGAGTAACCGTCTTCCAATAATGCACAATGCATTAGTGGAGTGGTTAAGTTCAGGTCGTGGCTCAAACAAGGAAACCGAACGCTTTTTGATTTGCTCATGAATTTTCCCTGAAGGTTGCTCGAAATCAATGGATTCAAATCGCCTGGCACGCTCCCGTGCATTGAGTTGAAGCGCCCGTTGAAATACAGGTTTAACTTGCTGATGCTGCTCTGCACTATGGGCATCCATCAAATCTTCATCAAAGAAAATAATCTCATCGCGGGTGGTATCATGCAAGCCACTGATAAAGCGGGTACTTTCAGGGATTAACAAATCGCGGGACTTTAGTAAGCTCCGGACCTGTAGATGATTAGCCATATGGCAAAACACCCGCGCGTTTACCGAACCAGCACGGCCGGAACATGCACCGCAATCGTAAGCAGCATAATGCGGATTGTTTACACTGCTGGAGCCATGCCCAACAACATAAACCATTGGAGCAAATCGATCGACCAAACCAATGCTTTTCAACACGCTTTCCACGCGATTGGCCATCTCTTCAATAGTAAAGCCTACTTGTAAATTGTTTTCGGGGCGAGCGCTGTGTTTATGTTCAATGGTCAGCCTGGATTGCTTGTGCATGTGTTGAAATGAAAGTGACGCTGCAGGACTAACGGAGGGCTTAAAGATGTTTATCAGCAGCTTCAAAGCCGACCAAAAGCCAAGTGTTTGCGCAAATAACCACCCCTGAAACAGGGAATGTGTTCGCTTGGTAAAATGAGCATCCTTATCATGTTTTCTACGAATGCCAATTTCTTTTACCAGGTGCTTTGGGGTTACCGGTGCGGGACAAAGCTTCTCATAAAATTTTCCATGATCGGGTTTATAAAAAAATTCAACCCCAAAATACCCGGGTGTACCGAAGGTCTCGCAGTGCTGCTCTTGGTTTTCCAGGTGCCTGCGTAACGAGCCCTCACGGTCATCAATGCAAAATAGAGCCTGAAACTTATTTGGTTCAGCCGTTTTCCGGTTTGCCGATAACTTGAGTCCATTTAATACCTCATCATAATAACTCCATTCATACGCCTCCTGCCAAAGAAAGGTCACTTCATCCAGTTCGGTTTGGGTTACCGGATTGAATAAGGGAACGGGTTGTTGTTTGATTACCTGATTTAAAGTAGACCATTGCCCGCTTCCATAATGATCATCCAGGGCATCAATTTCCAACAGTAACTCAAAACAGATCAAATCATGCAAGGTAATTTTCCGGTGATCCAGCAATGTGTGTGGCTGAGACTCAACCGTTGCCACCATCCCCGACCAACCTTGATGCGCAAATTGCTGATCGAACAGATAGGGCTTATAAAGCGATTCATCCGGGCCAAGTAAAATCTGTAATAATTTCCGGATGGAGCAGGATTGGTCAATCAACAGGTTTCGGGCACGTTTGGCACGAAAAAAACTGATAAAGCTTTTCATTTCCATTTCACGCATGGAAGAAAGGAATCCTTTGTACCAAACCGGAAAACTCCAGATAGCAATTCCCTGGTCGAGATAACTGCATAATATCCGGAACAAAAGCGGATGAACAAGCGAATCCATATCCAGTTGGTACTCACGCTTCCAATTAGCACGGAGCTGACCAATGCGCGGTGAAGCCTTATGATACTGCGCATGAAGTAGCTTTTCTTTCCATACACCAACCTGATGATGACCTTTGCGGTCGGTAAGAATACAATCAAGAACTTCAGCACGTATTTTCCCGGCCTGATACAATGCGCGATACTCGGCAAGCGACAGCGATACCCGGTAACCCAGGATAGCCGATGCACTTGATATGGCCTGGTTGAATTTTAAATGTTGAAATCCATGCAAAGTATTGTGATGGATAAAATCCTTTAGAGGCGCCTGGGCTGGCAAATAATGTTTTAACTCAGCTAACACTTCATGCTCGTTAAAAGCACTTTTGGAATTTTTAATCATGGGTCGGAATGCAGCAAATTGCTACGAATTGGGTACTAATTCATTGAATTCAGAATCCGGTAAGCCGGATAGATCTACCCAATCAGACGAGCAACCTCCGATAAGAAATATAAAGTGGGATTGCTGTAATCGATGGTGCAGGCAGGAAGCCCTGGAGTTTGGACAGAAATGGATTTACAAACGAATGGGCAGCGTTCGCTTGTTCTGCCGCAAACAAGGCTGCATGCTTTTCTGATCCCTTCTCACCCTCTTTTTCTTCAAATAGGAACTGAACGAGGTTTTTGGCCTGACTTTCAGATTTTTGGCTATAAATAAGGTAGTGGGATGTTGATACAAGGCCCGGGCTTTGTGCCTGAGATATAACCGAAACAAATACGAAACAGATTACTAAAAGCATTGTAAGTGGGCGTAAACTGTCCCGGTTCATAGTACAAAGGTATGCAAAAGAAATGACCACAAACAAAGCATTGTCAATAAAGCCTGTAACGCTGTAGGTAGTCTTTAGTTTTGTTTATTGTTACCAGGTTTTCGGAAGCCGGTAGCATTTAATTGCATGATAAAGGGGGCTTTGTAAAATTTCAAAAAATATCCGGACATTTGTCATAGGCCAACGTTTACATGTACCTGCGAAACTGCATACTCTTGAAGTACCTGGTAATTCTGCTCTTTGTAATGGAGCTACTGGCCCCGGCTTTTGCACAACCTGAAGTGCTTCATGCCAGCCAACCCGATTACCAGGATTACTTTACAACAGAAAGTGCCCACCACAATCTATGTTCATTACTTTTTTTTGAAGAACAGGGAAGCGAAGAACGCGAAGGCAAGCACACATTTGCCAATGCATGTGCCGCTATAGAAATCTTTAACGTATTAAAAAAATTCGAACCTGTTTCAATAACCGGGATTCACCCAGCCGAACAATCGAATAGCCAACCGTTGCTGTTCACCCTGCACCGGGTTTTTCGAATCTGATTTTTTAGCGCACTCCTGTACCTGCCGTACACCGTTGCGGAACCTTCCTTTCAATTAAAAATCAGTAACCCTTTACCCACATCCAAATGGACACTTCAGCTATTCCGAAGGACGGCCTTGAAGGATTAAAACAAAACTGGCGGGCTGATGCCTTGTCGGGATTCCTCGTCTCTCTTCTTGCTTTACCACTCAGTCTGGGTATCGCGAAAGCCAGCGAGTTTCCACCGGCTATGGGCGTACTCACCGCTATGATAGGCGGACTAGTGGTAAGTTTTTTTGCCGGGTCGAGACTTACCATTAAAGGGCCCGCTGCCGGACTGATTACGATTTGTGCCGGTGCCGTTACCGAAATGGGTGGAGGTACACAAGGTTGGCAGATGGCGCTTGGTGTAATTGTTGTGGCAGCCGCCATTCAAATACTTTTCGGATTGTTGAAATTCGGAGCACTGAGCGATTTCTTTCCGCATTCGGCTGTGCACGGAATGCTTGCAGCCATTGGCCTGATCATTTTTTCAAAACAAATTCATATCCTACTGGGAATTGATCCCGCCACGTTAAAAGGACTGGAACCCATTGAACTCTATGAACGGATACCGGATTCCATTTTACATGAAGACCTACGCGTAACCTTTGTTGGCATTATCAGTCTGATTATCATTTTTGGCTTGCCCATGCTGAAAGGAAAAATCTTTAAAAAGATTCCTGCTCCCATGGTAGTATTGCTGATCACCGTGCCAATAGCGTGGATCATGGACTTCAAGCACACCGAACCTGCGTTTGATATGGTACAGATTGGCGACTTCTGGGCATCGGTTGGCCTCAACGTAAGTTTTGCCATGATTGGCACTTTCGTTTTCTGGAAGTATGTGATCATGTTTCTGTTTGTGAACAGCCTTGAATCGCTGTTAACCATGAAAGCCATTGACGGACTGGACCCTTGGAAAAGAATTTCAAACTCTAACAAAGATTTGGTATCCGTAGGGATTGGCAATGCCGCTGCCGGTTTGGTTGGTGGTCTGCCGATGATCTCGGAGGTTGCCCGCAGTTCGGCCAACATTACGTTTGGTGGGCGGACCCGCTGGGCTAATTTTTTTCACGGCTTCTTTCTGCTGACAGCCATGTTGCTTTTTATTCCGCTGATCGAAATGATACCCAATACAGCCCTTGCCGCTTTATTGATTGCCGTGGGTTATCGCCTCGCTTCCCCCAATGAATTTTTTAAAACTTATAAGATTGGCCCGGAGCAACTGGTAATTTTTGTAACCACCATTATTGTTACCGTGGCAACCGATTTGTTGATTGGCGTGGGGGCGGGTATCCTGATGAAACTTATTTTTCATGTATTGAACGGTGCACCCCTCCGAAGTTTGTT
>CAZOYJ010000081.1:0-14752 GCA_964583905.1 uncultured Roseivirgaceae bacterium | reverse complement strand
CTGCACGCAACGCTTGCTCCGATTGATTACTGGCCAGCAGTTCACCCACGAAAGCGCCAACAAAAGGCCCGAAAATAATGCCCAGCGGTCCCCACCAAAACCCCGCCACCAATCCGATGGCACATCCCCACAGGCCATACTTTGTGCCGCCAAATTTCTTAGTTCCGTACAGCGGCACCACATAATCCAGTCCTGCAATCACCACCACTATCCCAAGCCAGGTCAATAAAAACGTGAAGGTAAAGGCAGGCTGTTCACGCAACTGCAGCACCAGCATCCCCACGTAACTTAATGGAGGTCCCGGTAAAAGCGGAACAACACTGCCGATTATCCCGGCAAGCATAAAACCACAGGCGATAATACTCCAAACAACATCCATAGCAGAAATACGAACTTACCAAAAATGCTATGCTGTAAAAAATAATCGGGATGTATGATTGAAGTCATAGCGCTCCTGAAAAGGCAGACTTAGTTTTAAACCCATAATTCTTTACCTGGAAATCAACTTTAAACACTCAAAACATGAATACGATGAATTTCGACCTGTTAAGTGTAGCCGATGTTGCCCTTCAACATCCCTCCGCTGTTTCGGTTTTTAACAAATATCAAATCGATTTTTGTTGTGGCGGCAAGCGGCCGTTGCGTGAAGCTTGCGAAAAAGCAGGCGTAAATGCCGATGACGTAATCCGGGAGTTGTCCCAGGCAGAAACCATAAGCATGCCGGGTACCATTCGGTTCGACACCTGGGATGTTAGCCTCCTCTCTGAATTTATCGTTCAGCATCACCATACTTATGTACGGGAGAGCATCCCCATGCTTCATGAGTTGCTGGATAAGGTGAACGATGCACATGGCACAGATCAGTTGCATCTGCCTGAACTCCGCACTGTTTTTCATGAACTCAGTGCCGAACTCCTGCAACACATGGAAAAGGAAGAGGTGGTGCTGTTCCCGGCTATTCAGCGGTTATTCAGCGACAGCCGCATTCCCGTAGAAGCCACACCCATTCCGGCTAACCTGCAAGCGCCCATGAACATGATGGTAGATGAACATGAACATGCCGGTTACCTGATAAAGAAAATGCGGTTGCTCACACAAAACTATACCCCGCCTCCAGGCGCCTGCCCCACCTACAGGGTAACCTACAAGCGATTACAGGAATTCGACCAGGATTTGATGCAGCATATCCATCTTGAAAATAATGTACTGTTCACCAAAGTAAGCGAACGTTTAAATTCTTCGTATGCAATAAACTGAAAGGCTATGGAACTCAACCAGCAAATCTTAAGTGACCTGATTATCTACATGAAGTACGCCCGGTACTTACCCGATCAAAACCGCAGGGAAACGTGGGATGAAATCTGCGATCGCTACCAGGAAATGATGGTTGAAAAATATCCGCAATTGCAGACTGAAACAGAAGATGCCATGCAGTGGGTTCGGCAGCGAAAAGTGCTGCCTTCCATGCGGGCCATGCAATTTGCCGGTACAGCCATTGCGCGCAACAATTCGCGCATTTACAATTGTGCCTACCTTCCGGTAGATGACATTCGTGCATTTTCAGAAACCATGTTTCTGTTACTGGGCGGAACAGGTGTTGGTTATTCAGTACAATACCATCATGTAGAACAACTGCCCCCCATCCAAAAGGCCGAAAAAAAACGGAGGTTTCTGATTGGCGACAGCCTGGAAGGTTGGGCCGATGCCGTTAAGGTTTTACTGAAAGGATATTTTGGCTTGAGCCAATACATTCCTGAATTTGATTACTCCGACATTCGGCCGAAAGGTGCACGCCTGGTTACGGCTGGGGGTAAAGCGCCTGGGCCTGAGCCGTTGAAGATTTGCATTGCGCATGTTCAGGCGTTACTTGACAGAAAGAAAAATGGTGACAAGCTAACCCCGCTGGAGTGCCATGACCTGATGTGCTACTTGGCCAATGCGGTACTGGCCGGAGGCATCCGCAGGTCGGCTATGATTTCTTTGTTCTCCCACAACGATGAAGAAATGCTTACCTGCAAGTATGGAAACTGGTGGGAGTTGAATGAACAGCGTGGTCGGGCCAACAACTCGGTGGTGCTGCACCGCGACCAGGTTACCCGCGAAGAATTTTTTGAACTCTGGAAGAAAATTGAACTCTCCGGTTCCGGTGAACCAGGATTCTACTTTACCAACGATTTGGACTGGGGAACCAATCCCTGTTGTGAGATAGCCTTGCGGCCGTTCCAGTTTTGTAACCTATGCGAGGTGAATGTATCGGATGTAGAGGCGCAAGAAGAACTCAATGAACGAGCCCGGGTGGCTTCGTACCTTGGAACCCTGCAGGCAGGATTTACCAATTTCCATTACCTGCGCGAAGTCTGGAAAACAACTACCGAACAAGATGCGCTGATTGGTGTGGGCATGACCGGCATTGCCAGCGGCCGCGTAGAAAAACTCGACCTGAATGAAGCCGCCCAGGAAGTGAAAAAAGTAAACCTGGAAGTATCCGATAAAATCGGGATTCAATTTGCGGCACGCACCACCACCATCAAACCATCCGGAACTTCTTCCCTGGTATTGGGAACTTCTTCCGGCATCCATGCCTGGCATAACGATTTTTACATCAGGCGCATCCGCATCGGAAAAAATGAAGCATTGTATGAATACCTGCGCATCGCTCATCCTGAATTGTTGGAAGACGATCTGCTCAACAGCAAGCAAGCCATCATTTGCATTCCGCAAAAAGCGCCTGACGGCAGTGTTCTGCGCACCGAAGATGTGATGGACTTGCTTCACCGGATCAAACGGTTTAATGAAGATTGGGTGCGTAAGGGTTTCCGCAGGGGAAGCAACGCCAACAATGTGTCGGCTACCGTTTCCATTGCCGATGAGGACTGGGACCGTGTGGGCAAGTGGATGTGGAAGAACAAAGCTTCCTACAACGGCTTAAGCGTTTTACCGTTCGATACCGGAAACTACAAGCAAGCGCCTTTCGAAGATATTAATGAGGCGATGTTTAAAGAACTGGAAAAAAGTCTGAAGGCTATCGATTTAAAGAACGTGTACGAAACCGATGACGATACCGATCACAAGGCCGAAGCCGCTTGTGCCGGTGGGGCCTGTCAGATTGTGTAACGGTTGACTATTGTTGGTTGTTGGCCACCAAACAACTAATCCATAACCACCAACTAACCGCCAAAATGCTTAATTTTCTCCGAAAAAAGAGAAAGTTGATTCCCGCCACCATTCTTCAACAGTATAATGCCCGCCTCGTGCGCGTACGCAAAGACCAGGTGTTATTTGAAGAAGGCAACCAGGCTCAGGAATTTTTCCAGGTAGAAGAAGGCCAGGTGCGCATGTACATCCTCAACCACGAGGGTCAGGAATTTACGCAAGGCATTTTCAATGCCGGTGAAAGTTTTGGCGAGCCTCCCCTGTTGGGCAATTTCCCCTATCCCAGTACCGCCATTGCCTTAACGGAAGGGAAAATCTGGCGGCTCGCTAAAGCGGATTTCCTGGAGTTGTTAAAAAACAATTTCGATCTGCACCTCAAACTCAACCACGTGCTGTGTAACCGGCTTCAGTATAAGTCGATGATCCTGACGGAGATTTCATCGCACACGCCAGAGCACCGGTTGTTCACCATTTTGAATTACCTGAAGTCGAAACTCGTTCAGGATAACAGCAACCAAAAAGTTCTTATCCCCTACACCCGGCAGCAATTAGCCGACATGACCAGCCTGCGGGTAGAGACTGTAATCCGCACCATCAAGCGCATGCAAAAGGAAGGGAAGATTGAGTTGGAAGGGCACAAGATTTTGTTTTGAGAATACCTCAGCGTAAATCCGCGTGATCTGCGGGAAATCTTTTTTTAAACTAACACGTTTACCTCGGCCTTAGGCTCCCGCAGGTAACGCTGATAACCGCAGTCACCTCAGCGTAAATCCGCGCGATCTGCAGGAACCAAACCTCAACGAAGTGAAAGAATTTTCATTGATATTTACAGTATGCTCTACTTCGTCCTCAGCATCGTCATCCGGATTGCCCTGAAAATCTTCTTCAGGCGGATTACGATTGAGGGTGTAGAAAATATCCCGGCCACAGGGCCGGTCATTGTGGTTGGCAATCATCCGAATACCTTCATGGATCCCATCCTGGCCGCCCTGGTTATGCTGCCCAAGCAAGTGCACTTCCTGGCCAATGGCAGCCTTTTTAAAACCGCTGCCGCCCGATTCTTTCTGAACCAGTTCAACACCATACCGGTGTACCGCCAGCAAGATGTTACCGACAACCGCGATACAAAAAACCTTCAGGCATTTCAGAACTGTTTTGAGTTTCTGGGAACGGGCGGCATCCTGCTCATCTTCCCCGAAGGAAACAGCATCAACGAACGGAAGCTTCGGCCGTTGCGTACCGGTACCGCCCGCATTGCACTGGGTGTTGAAGATCGGCATCAATTCCAACTGCCGTTAACGATCCTGCCCATCGGATTAAATTATTCCAATCCCACACGCTTTCGCGAGGAGGTAGTCATCCGGGTGGGGGAAGCATTCGATGTAAAAAAATACCAACCAGCATATGCCCGCGATGCAAGCGCAGCTGTAAAAGCGTTAACGGATGAAATTCACGAGCGACTCGCCTCCCTGGTTATCGTTACCGGTGAAACTGTGGAAGACGACCTGGTTCGAAAAATTGAAATGCTCTACAAAAAGCAACTCAACCTGTCTGAAAAAACGGTAGACGTTAACCTGACTCAAAATATTATTAAAGCCATCAACTACTTTCAGCAGCACAACCCTATGTTGGTGCGTGCGGTGAGTGAAAAACTCGACTCCTATTTTCAAATGATGGAAGAGTTTAAGGTTAGCGATTACCTCGTTGAGCAATCCAAACCCATTGGGTATAGCAAGCTGGTGCGGTATGTACTCTACTTTATTGTGGGTTTTCCGGTTTACGCAGCCGGACTACTATTTAACTACCTGCCTTACCTGATACCGGCAAAAATTGCCCGGTGGATTTCGAAAGATGAAGAGTACCGCGCCCCCATCATGATGACAGCCGGCATCTTTACTTTTCCGGTGTATTATGCACTCGTTTATTTCCTGAGCTGGCACCTCTACCCCAACCCTTACCTGATAGGGGCGCTAACCGCACTGATGCCGTTGAGTGGATTTTTTGTGTTGCAATACTATAAGCGATTGAAAAATTCCAAGAGCACGTTTGCCTACTACCGCATCTTCAAAAAAGAAAAAAGCGCTGTGCAGTGGTTTTCTGAACAACGCCAGGAAATTATCGGGTTGCTGGAAGGTGCGCGGCTGACCATGTGAACCGAATCTACCTACTTCTCCACCAGTCCCATTTTATACTGCAACAAATTCGCCACACTTTGCGCCCGGCTTTTAGCTTCTGTGGCGTTGTAGCCGGAGAAATGATCATCAACGGTAGCATTAAACAACTCAAGCCAACGTGTAAAGTGAGCTGTGGTCACCGATAAGTGCAGGTGTTTGGCTACGGGGTTTCCACTGTAGGAAAGATCGCCAAACAAAACGGACGACCAGAAATTGTACATGACGGGCAGGTGATGCGGCCAGTCTACGTGAGCGAATACCGGGGCCAGCAGGTCATCGTTTTTTACACGCTCGTAAAAACGATCCACCAGTAGTTGTACATCTTCACGACTCTCTATGTCATCCATCCGTTTGAAACTAGTGCCAGGTTAAGTTTATTCTGACGTTCGAACATTAATCCCTCAGTCCAGCTGACAGTTGACAAAGAGGCAATTGACAAGGCCCGCTGTCAACTGATTTTTTTATCAATTGTCAACTTATTTCACCATCACCAGGCGTAGCAAATCCACTTCGGCTGCAATAAAGCCAAAGGCAGCAAAATGTTTTCCCGCAGTTACCTGCCGGAAGATTTCCACCGCACGGGTTGTATCGCCTTCGCACAAATACCAGTTGCCTACGCCATACCCCTGGGTGGCCAACGCCAGGTCTATATCATCATGTTCACCGCTCACCTTCAATAGATCATCGGGCGGAAGCATACCTTTATACATCTGCAAGCGCAGGTGGTACGAATCGTTTTCGATGATGTTCATTTCCTCGCGAATCAGCTCCAGCACTTTGGCGGCTTGTTCGGGTTCATTCATTCTGCGGTAGGTCATGTACAACCAATCGGCAGTGGCGGTTAGCAGGTCATCGTTATCGGAAACATCCAGGCACTGGAGATAGGCCTTCTCCGCACTTTCAAAATCGCCTTTCAGGTAATGCGCCAGCCCCAGGTGGTACCATACGTTGAACTGAACGTTGGATAACGGCTGGTTGAGTTTGTTCGGAGCACCATCCGGTTCAATTTCAAGCGGCTGAGGCGGCATGAGCGAGGCGGCCATCTGCAAATCGGCAATGGCCTTGTTGAATTCACGGATGGAGATGTAGCGATGCCCGCGATGCCGAAACAGCTTATAGGAGTTTGGATATTTTTCCAATCCTTCCGTCAGGATGCTAATCGCTTCTTTATAATGATAGAGGTAACCTTCCCTCCTGCCCAGCCATACATAATTGTCTTCCGATGGATCGGCTTCAAAATTTTTACGCGCCACGTTCAGGTTACTGTCGAGCCTGGCCTGGGCGGCTGCGCTGCGTTCGGGTTTAAAATATTCCTTGCCGTCAAGACCGGTGAGGACAGGCGTGGGCTCCTTGGATTCTTTTTCGGTTGGGGTGCAGGCTGTGGCCACAACCACCGCCAGAAATAGGTTTCGTAACATCATATTTTAGGTTTTGTGTTTCAGGTTTTGGTTCAAGCTGATTTACTGTAAAGATGCCTTAAAAATTTATGGATGATGAATGACACCAACAACATTCGACCCCTCCGGGGTCGGAATTAACGCAAATCCATATTCTACAAACATCAGACCCCTCCGGGGTCATGTGCAATTCCGTAACGCACCGGAATTTTCTTGAATTTATTGTAAATACACCACACCCTCCTTCATCACAAAGCTCACCTTCTCCATTGTTTTAATGTTGCGCAACGGGTTTTCGTCTGTGGCTACGATGTCGGCCAGTTTGCCCACTTCAATCGTGCCGATTTTATCGCTCATGCCCAACACTTCCGCGGCCACCTGCGTAGCCGATTTTATGGCTTCCATGGCCGGCATGCCGGCTTCAACCATGTAGCCGAATTCTTTTCCGTTTTCACCGTGCGGAAATACTCCCGCATCGGTGCCAAACGCGATCTTCACGCCACGCTTATATGCCTTGCCAAACGTATCCTGAATCTGTGGGCCAATGGCCAACGCTTTGGGTACAACCAACGGATGATAATATCCGGGTTCTTTGGCTTTCTCCGCTACAAATTTTCCGGCCGAGATGGTGGGCACATAGTACGTTCCTTTTTGTTTCATCAGGTCCATCACTTCTTCCGTCATGTTGGTGCCGTGTTCAATGGTGGTGATGCCGGCCAGCACAGCACGTTTCATGCCTTCTGCACCATGCGCATGGGCGGCCGTGTGCATCCCATAATCGCGGGCTGTTTCAATAATGGCGGTTAACTCATCGGCTGTAAACTGTGGGCCCGAACCGTCTTTCGCCAGGCTGAGCACGCCACCGGTAGCGGTAATTTTTATCAGGTCACTTCCGTCTTTGTACCGTTGCCGTACGGCTTGCCGCGCCTCTTCAGGCGAATTGATTACACCTTCCTTAGGGCCGGGGTTGCCCATCAGGTCTTCGCGGTAGCCGTTGGTCGGGTCAGCATGACCTCCGGTAGTGCCGATGGATTTTCCAACTGAAAATATCCGGGGTCCAACCACAGCGCCCTGGTTAATGGCATTGCGCAGGGAATTATTCACCCCGCTCCCACCCAGGTCACGCACCGTAGTAAAGCCGGCCATCAACGTTTTGCGGGCATACACTGTAGAGCGAAAAGCAATGTCGGCTTTGTTTGATGTAAAGCGCTGCAAAGCCTGGTCTTTATTGGTTTCGCCTTCCAGGTGCACGTGTAAATCAATCAACCCGGGCATCACCGTTTTTTTGCTCAGGTCGATCAGCTTATCGGAACTGCCGGGTTTGGTAAACCCTCTTTCAATTTTTGTGATTTTATTTCCTTCGACTACCAGCGTAATCTGCGTTTGAACATCATTGGATTTACCGTCTATCAGGTTACCACAGTGGATTAGGGTGCGTTGACTAAACACATGGAAGGAGATACAGATAAGGAACAGGAACAGAATGGGTTTCATGGTGCGCTCAATTAAATTTTTATACGGGTTGATATGGCTAGATATTAATGGATATTTGTTGATCTTTTATCAAGATGACCAATCATCGATCAATATCTACCCTATCCATAAATAAATATCCATCCATATCAATCAATATCCAAATTTCAATTCAATATGAACTTCCTGGCACACATCTGCCTTTCGGGCGATAATCCCAAAATAATGGTGGGCAACTTCATAGGCGATTTTGTAAAGGGAAAAAACCTGTCGGAACAATTCGAACCCGATATTGTGAAAGGCATTGAGTTGCACCGAACCATCGATGCGTTTACCGACTCACATCCCATTGTTGCCCAGAGCAAAAACCGGTTGCGGCCAACGTACCGGCACTACGTAGCGGTTATTGTCGATATGTTTTACGATCATCTGCTGGCTAAAAACTGGGAGTGTTATTATACCGAACCATTAGCCGATTTTGCCGAACGATCCTATAAAACGATTGAAACTTTCAACCCCATATTACCCGAAGAAGTTAAATACATGATGACCTACATGACCCGCGGCAACTGGCTGCTGAATTATGCCAGCCTGGAGGGCCTTGAACGTGCGCTGACCGGCATGGCGAGGCGCTCGAAATACGAATCGAAAATGGAACTTGCCGTGAAGGATTTAAAAGAAAATTACCATCTATTTACAGAGGAATTTACTTCGTTCTTTCCGGAATTAAAACAACATACTGAAACCTGGCTGTCGCATTGAAATTCTTCAAAATTAACTTTAGAATTACCTTTAAAAATTTACCTTTGTCGTACTAAAAAACCTGCGATATGTTTAATCAGTACATTGGCGATGGCGCCTCCTTATTTATTACGATTGTTGCCGTGATTATCGGATTTGCCGCAGCCCTCGGGTATGTGGATTTTCAGAAAACCAAAAAAGAAGAAAAGCAGGATTAACCTGCATCCTTAAACCTATAGAAGTGAAGGCCATGTTGACAGTCGTCAACATGGCTTTTTGGTTTTGGATGATTTGCGTGCCCGAGTACCTGAGGATTAACACAACTGGAAGTCTGGCTGTTTTACCACAAAGGAACAACAAGAAAGGAGTCATCATGAAAGATGCATTTATCATGACCCCAGCGGGGTCATAATGTTTGTAGAAAGAAGTTATTTTTTAAAATATCCGACCCCGGATGGGGTCGAATGTTTATTGACAATACCGTTCTGAATTTTTTACACCAGCATCACACTTGACGTACGATAGCATGGCTTTTTTGGTGCCATTCCTTATTGTTAATACGGTGACTTGTATTTTCCCTGCCAGTCGTTCCAGGTGATTTTCTTAAAATGATCTTCCCCGATAAACTGGACGATTTTATGAAACTCCTCAGGCTTTTGATAGCCCGGCAAGGGCTGCAACATGTTGAAGTTTTCATCTAAAAATACCACGGTCGGGTAGCTGAGCTTGTTGTTGAGCAAGGAAGCCGCCAACTGATGGTACCCGTTTCTACCCGACTCCACAAACTTGAAGGTATTTCCCCGGAACTCCACATCTTCGCGTTGTTCAGCATTGAATTTTACCGGGTAAAACTTCTCGTTCAGGATTTTAGCAATCTTTTCATCGCTGAACGTATTCTTGTCCATTACCTTACACCATCCACACCAATCGGTATACACATCAATAAAAATTTTGCGTTTTTCCGTTTTCGATTTTTCCACCGCTTCTTCAAACGTGAGCCACTTCACCGGACTTTTGGTTTCCGGTGCGAGTGCGGTGGTGACCAACATAGCCACTAAACTGAAAACAGGTATTATAACGCTGCGCATACTGCTTTTCCGATTCATTGATCCAACAACAAATTTAACAGGAATTGGGGTTCCGTGGCGTTAATCTTTTTCCTTCTGTTCCTGTAACCCGGTACGATCCGGGCAGTATCCTGTACGAAAGCAGTCTAAACCTTGTTCGAAAGTGTACAATCGAACCCGATAAATGCCGCCAAACAGGCTGATTTTGCACAATTGAACTATGGCACACCATTCGTAAACAAACAGGCGATGAAAAACCGGATTGGCTATACAGAACTTTCCATGCTCCTGCTGGGGATACTGGTGGCCACCATCATCATTTTGCTGATCTGGTTTAATCCAACCGGAAACGAAGACCTGGATACGCATGGCGCATCTTCCCATTGGCTGCTGCCTTCCGGAAAAATTCTGATTGAAAAAATGATTGAAGTCCTTTCGCTTTAACGGTAGGCATAATACGCCAATACCGTTTCGATGGCCCGTTGAATGGCTCTGTTTATCGGATAAAAATCGTGGGTTAATTCCAGGTCGATAGCGGTGAGTTGCAGATAATAACTATGCATAACGGGCACATCCAACTGGTTGCGCTCAATGCTTGATACTGCTTCTTCATACTTTTCCTGTTGTTCCGTTTTGATAATCTCGCAGGTCACCAACTCGCGCTGGCCGTATTTGTTGGTTCGGGCCGAGTATCCGAACAGCCGGCAGATCAATCCCCGGTAAGCGTATTCGGAGCACAGTCCAGCACCCTCACGGGTTGGATTGAGAATGAGGCAGATGGACGATGGGTTGGCTTTCAATTTATCCAGCCACTCGAAAGCTCGATTTTGTTGATGCAGGTGGTGGGCAAACGGGAGGAACTCCAGTACGGTGGCTTCGATATCCGGTTTAAAACAGCATTTGCCACACCCGAAGTTGCAATGCAAGGCAGATCCAGTTTGAAACTGAGTAATTTCACGGTCGAGTTTTTCAAAAACCTGCTCTACGGCCAAAACTTTTTCTTCCATGGTCATGGGGCAAAGATAAATTGTTAAATTCGGTTACCTAAACCCAGTCAATATGAAAAAGGCTATCCTTCTCCTTAGCGCTTGCGCTTCCATTATGGCCTGCCAACAGGCCCATGACAATTCATTAAAAGCGTATAACAACCTGGAAGAAACCGGTGTAAAAACCGGTGGGGTTAAAATGATCCCCATTGAAACACCTTCCGGAACTTTCCAGGTATGGACCAAACGTGTTGGAAACAACCCCCGGATAAAAGTATTGCTTCTACATGGTGGTCCGGGTGCAACGCATGAGCTTTATGAATGCTTCGACAGCTATTTTCCGGGGGAAGGAATTGAATATTATTATTACGATCAACTCGGCTCGTATTACAGCGACCAGCCGGCCGACACCAGCCTGTGGGATTTGCCCCGCTTTGTGGAAGAAGTAGAGCAGGTACGCAAGGCGCTTGGCCTTGATCAGAACAATTTCTTTTTATTGGGCCAGTCGTGGGGAGGTATATTGGCGATGGAGTATGCCCTGAAGTACCAGGCCAATCTTAAGGGGCTGATCATTTCAAACATGATGGCCTCTATTGCCGACTACATGCAATATGCTGATGAAGTACTCGGTCCGCAGCTTCCCCCGGATGTATATAAAAAAATCATGGAAATGGAAGAAAATGAAGATTACGAAAACCCCCGTTACCTGGAGTTAATAATGGAGCATTATTACGTACAGCATATATTGCGCATGCCGATGGAAGAATGGCCGGAACCCATCAACCGCACTTTCAAACACCTTAACCCGGAGGTTTATGTGCTTATGCAAGGTCCAAGCGAATTTGGGGTGAAGGGCAATGCAAAGCTGAAAAACTGGGAGTTCAAACAACAGCTTCCGAAAATTTCAGTGCCAACGTTAACCATCGGTGGGCAATATGATACGATGGATCCAGAGCATATGAAATGGATGGCCACCCAAGTCCAGCAGGGAAGACACCTGCATTGTTCCAAAGGCAGCCACCTTTCCCAATTTGACGATCAACAGACGTATATGGATGGCGTTATCCGGTTTCTAAAAGATGTTGACAGCGGTAATTTCAAAAAAGATTAAGGCAACTCTAAAAACTCTCCTATTGTTCCCCTCCGAGGGACCTCCGAGAGGAAGGGGAGGAAAATGAAAAAATTTGAGTTTTTAAGAAAGATGCCCTTAAGTCAATTTATGGTCAAAAGGCTAATCACTTACTTCAGGTGAGGTCGGTGTTGTGCGCTGAAGATTCAACGACAGATAACTCTTGCGCTCTTCAACACCAGCAATTTTAAAATACGCGCGCTGATTAATGTTTTGAAATAATGGTTTTCCTTTTCCCAACACAATCGGTACAATGCCCAGCCACATCTCATCCACGAGGCCCTCATTAATAAAAGTGGTTGTCAGGCTGGCCCCGCCCCACAGCCAGATATTTTTCCCACCTTCTGCTTTGATTTTATTCACCGCACTCACCACATCTCCGCTGAGCAGATGGGTATTCTTTCCACTTACCGAATTAAGGGTGTTTGAAAACACATAACAGGTCTTGTCCGCGTAATCCGCAGTACCAAACAATTCGTAACTCCTTCGTCCGAAGAAAACCACGTCTATCCCCTCCAGGAAATTATCCATTTCACCTTTCGAGGGAGGCGGACACCAGTCGTATTCGCCATTCGGGCCTTCAATGAAACCATCCAGACTTACAGCAACGCCTAAAATTATTTTTCGCATACGTATTAGAATTTATTCAAGCTCTTTACATTGAATTCCCCAGGCACCCAACACCTGAACCACGTCAGTAGGTTTTACCCGATCCGATGCAATGCGTAGAATCCGGTCGCAATCGTCCAATGCAAAATTCCAGTTGTCTTTTCCGGCCAACGCGTTCAACACCGGTGTAAGCCAGGTTACTTGTACAGGCGATTCAACTGAGGTGGTTAAAACAATTACATTCATTGGATATACATCAGTGATTAGAACAGAAACCCGGCAATCAGCGCCACCAGTATTCCAATGATGAGCAACATGTTGCGCATAGTCGAAGAGTCAATATTCCGAAACGCGTTCATAAAGTTTAACTCCATTTCCGGGATTATTATGATCCTCGGCTTCCATAACCTGAAAATAGCGGTGGCAGACGCTGCTCGTCATGGCATTACGCATGGCCTGCTGAGCACTCTCGTGATCGCGCCAGTATACGAGATCCAACCATTCGTTTTCTCCCGATTGCAGCAACTCCCGCTTGATGAATCCGGGCTGCAGCATCAAAAAATCCTCCTGCAACACTGCGGAAGCATCCAACAGCGCTTCACGGGTTACGCCAGGGGCAACTTTAAAGGGGGCTAATTCTACAATTATTTTATCCATGGTATTAATTATTTCTCAAACTAACGTGGCCCTACTGACAGCCCTATGGCAACAGAAAAAAGAATTTTTTAAAAATTTTTATCTGTTCAGTAATCGATGGCAGGTTTTAGGAAAGCCCGGTGTATTTTCGGGTTCGATATGTAAACCATGAAATACAGAAAAATTGGCCATTCAGACCTTGAACTCCCCGTTATAACATTTGGCGCCTGGGCTGCCGGTGGCTGGATGTGGGGCGGAAACGAACGCAAAGATGCCGTTGAGGCCATTCGGGCGGCTTACGATTTGGGCGTTACCGCGATTGACACAGCACCAATTTACGGTCAGGGTGAAAGTGAGGAGGTGGTAAGCAAGGCAATAAAAGGCATTCCGCGCGACAAAGTTCAACTTCTCACCAAGTACGGGTTGCGTTGGGATCTTGCCAAGGGAGATTTCTATTTCAAGAGTACAGACAATGCCGGAAAAGAAATTGACATTTACAAATACGCTGGCCGGGAAAGCATTATACAAGAATGCGAAGACAGCTTACGTAGATTAGGTACAGACTATATCGATCTCTATCAAATCCACTGGCCCGACATCACGACACCAATCGCTGAAAGCATGGAGGCTGTAGCCCAATTGATAAAAGACGGAAAAGTAAGATATGCCGGAGTGTGCAATTACAGCGCAGCACAAATGCAAGAGGCTGAACAAATTATTTCGTTGGTATCCAACCAGGTGCCGTACAGCATGGTGAAACGCGACATTGAAACAGAAGTTGTTCCATACTGCCTACAACAAAACAAAAGCATTTTGGCTTATAGTCCGTTGCAGCGTGGTCTACTCACCGGTAAAATGAAACCCGGCCACACCTTTGGTGAGGGTGATCACCGCAGCGGCATGTATCATTTTACTGCGGAGAACATTAGCCGCGTTAACGTTTTTCTTGAAAAAATCCGGCCGCTGGCCGAATCAAAACAGGCAACCTTGGGACAATTAGTGCTGAGTTGGACCATTCATCAGCCCGGCATTACCGTTGCACTGGCAGGGGCACGAAACGAGCAGCAAGCCGTGGAGAATGCCCGCACGGCACAGATCAGGTTAGATCAACATGAAATTGATTTTATAAACGTCCATCTGAAGGAACTCGTGTTGAGCAAGTAACCCGGAAAGCAACCGGCTCTTTGATTAATCAACAATCATCGAGGAAACGAAAAAGCTGGTGGAGCGAACCTAAAAATTTACTTCTCCCGGTTAATCATTAACGAATGGCTGTAGTGCTCCGCCAACTCTTCCGCCAGTTCAGTCATAATGGCTTTCAACTCTTCGGGCGATTCGATTTCAACAGCCTTCCCATACATCAACAGCCAGCGGGCCAGGTGGCGAA
>CAZOYJ010000080.1:0-14765 GCA_964583905.1 uncultured Roseivirgaceae bacterium | reverse complement strand
ACTTAAAATAAACAACCACATGATAGTAGGCGTACCAAAAGAAATAAAGAATAATGAAAACCGGGTTGCATTAACGCCTGCCGGCACACAAGAGCTGGTGAAACGCGGTCATACCGTTTATGTGCAAAGTACAGCCGGTACGGGCAGCGGATTTCAGGATGAAGATTATAGTAAAGCCGGGGCCACCTTGATCACCGATGCGGCTGAAGTTTTCTCGTTGGCCGAGATGATCATTAAAGTAAAAGAACCCATTGAACAGGAATATAAACTGATCAAGAAAGATCAGCTCGTTTTCACTTACTTCCACTTTGCTTCCTACGAACCTCTTACCAAGGCCATGATTGAAAGTGGCGCGGTGTGCCTGGCATACGAAACCGTTGAACGCATTGACGGCAGCCTGCCGTTATTGATTCCGATGTCGGAAGTTGCCGGACGAATGGCCATCCAGGAAGGCGCCAAGTACCTTGAAAAGCCTTTAAAAGGCAGGGGGATCTTATTGGGTGGTGTACCGGGCGTAAAACCGGCAAAAGTGCTGATCCTCGGAGGCGGGGTTGTAGGAACCAATGCTGCTAAAATTGCTGCGGGCATGGGTGCCGATGTTACCATTGCCGATGTAAACCTCAATCGCTTGCGCTACCTCGATGACGTAATGCCCAAGAACGTTCACACGATTGTTTCGAATGAATATACCATCCGCGAAATGGTACAAGACCACGACCTCATTGTTGGGGCTGTGTTGATTCCGGGGGCCAAAGCCCCTAAACTGGTTACCAAAGATATGCTCAAGACCATGCGACCCGGAACTGTGTTGGTAGACGTAGCCGTTGATCAGGGTGGTTGCATCGAAACCTGTACACCCACAACGCATGAAGATCCTACATACATTATTGATGATGTGGTGCACTACTGCGTAGCCAACATGCCCGGTGCAGTACCGTACACCTCCACATTAGCCCTGACCAATGCAACCCTTCCGTATGCCATCCGGTTGGCGAACCAGGGCTGGAAGAAAGCTTGCCAGGAAAGCACGGAATTGCGCAATGGATTAAATGTGATGTTCGGTGATGTAGTTTACAAAGGTGTTTCCGATGCCTTTAACCTGCCGTACACCGATGTGAAAAAGTACCTGTAATCAGGCTTGTTCATAAGCAGGTATTTCTTTCAGGGTTTTCGCTACATGTAAATCAAAACAAAAGTGTTTCAATCCGTTTGTCATCACCAGGAAAGAAGCCTTTAATGTTTTGTTGTATACCGATACCTGCTGTAAGGTTTCTTCGTTTACCGGAACTTCGGGCGATTTGCACTCCACCACCATCCAGGGTTTACCGGCACGATTAAACACCACAATATCGCTTCGCTTTAAAAGCCGGTTGTAGTTTAATCCGGATTCAACCTTGATCAACGTTCTGGGATATTGAAGATGATGAATAAGGTAGTTGATAAAATGCTGACGTACCCATTCTTCCGGGGTGAGTATTACATACTTTTTTCTTATCCCATCAAAAATCCATACTTTGCCACCTGCATCCTTTAGCGTATACTCAAAAGCCGGGAGGTTAAGATTAAACATGCCGTAAATTAAATAAGATATGAAGACCAAACAGGAAATTGTAGAAAACTGGTTGCCACGCTATACCGGACAACCTCTCGATAAATTCGGAGAATACATTTTACTCACCAATTTCGACAACTACGTAAAGATGTTTGCCGAACTGCACAACGTACCTGTAATGGGGATCGACAAGCCCATGCGCACGGCTACCGCAGAAGGTATAACGATCATTAACTTTGGAATGGGCAGTCCGAATGCCGCAACCGTAATGGATTGCCTGAGTGCCATTAAGCCCAAGGGAGCACTCTTGCTAGGTAAGTGTGGCGGTTTAAAAAAGAAAAACGATATCGGTGACCTGATCCTGCCCATTGCGGCTATACGGGGTGAGGGTACATCCAATGATTATTTCCCACCCGAAGTTCCTGCGCTTCCTTCCTTTGCGTTGCAAAAAGCAATCTCCACAACCATCCGCGATTATAATCAGGATTACTGGACCGGTACCGTATATACCACCAACAGGCGCGTATGGGAATGGGATGAAGACTTTAAAGCCTACCTCAGAAGAATCCGCGCCCAGGCCATTGATATGGAAACGGCAACAATTTTCTCCACTGCCTTTTATAACAAAATTCCGGCAGGTGCAATCTTACTGGTTTCTGATCAGCCCATGGTTCCGGAAGGCGTTAAAACCGATGTGAGCGATCATGTGGTAACCAAAAACTTTGTTGAGCTGCATTTGAAAATCGGGATCGATTCGCTCAAGCAACTGATCAACAACGGGATGACGGTTAAGCACCTACGGTATTGACCGGCACTACGTTCGGGGGGCAGCCACATCGGAGGATTTGATCCGCATTAACACCACTAACCCGATAATGAAGTAAAGGGCCAGGGCCAGTGCGCTGTTGCGCATACTTCCGGTTAATTGGTTGATCAATCCGTAGGAGAATGTTCCCAATACGATGGAGATATTATAGGTGACATCGTAAAAGCTGAAGTAGGAAGCATGGTCAATTGTATCTTCCGGAATAAGTTTTGCGTACGTAGCGCGCGATAGCGATTGAATGCCGCCCATCACCAGGCCCACTACCCCGGCAATGATGTAAAACTGAAGTTCGCTAACGATGCCATAGGCCGCAAGGCAAATCCCGATCCAGATCACAATCATAATCCCTAGCGTATTTTTATTTCCTCTTGCTTGGGATATCCGTGCAAACAACCAGGCGCCTACTGATGCCACCAATTGAATCAGTAAAATAGTACCGATCAATTTCGAACTCTCCAGCGCTAGTACATCCGTACCAAACAACACCGCCAGGTACATTACCGTTTGTACGCCCATGTTGTAGAAGAAAAAGGACGTCAGGAATTTTTTCAGGTCCGGAGAGTTTTTCAGGTTGCGCCACACCGATAATACTTCGTGATATCCTCTCGTCCAGATTTGTGTTGTAGGTTTCCTGCCGTGGGGGTTTAAGGGCAAGGCCCTGAACGTAATTACGGAAAACCCCATCCACCAAGCCCCTACCATCAAAAACGTAAAGCGGGTAGCCAGGCCTTCGTTTGAAAATCCGAGGTACGAATAATTCATGATTACCGCCATGCACAGCACCATCAGGATTACGCTACCGTAGTAGCCCATGGAAAAACCGCGGGCGCTTACCCGGTCGTAATGTTCCTCGGTAACAATTTCGGGCAGAAAGGCATTGTAAAACACCAGGCTGCCGGAAAAGCCGATACTGGCCATAACCGAGCACAGAATTCCCCACTCCAGTGTACGAATGTCCTTAAAAAAGAAAAGCCCCATACACGAGAGGCTTCCCAACAGTACAAAGTACTGCATAAATATTTTTTTCTTTCCGGTATAATCGGCAACACCGGAAAGCAACGGCAGCATGGCGGCCACCACCAGAAACGAAAAAGACAGGGCATAGGAATACAGCACCGAGTTGTTGATGCTGAATCCCAAAAACGACACCACATCGCTCCCGTCCACCACGGCAACAGCCTTATAGTAAACCGGAAAAATAGCGGAGGTGATGACCAGTGAATACACCGAGTTGGCCCAATCGTACATGCACCAGGCCCGAACGGTTTTCGGATTATTCAATTCAATCGTCATGAATTTTAGGTATCAGGAAAGGTAATAAAAAAAACCCCACGCTTTTCAGAATGGGGTTTTATTACCAGAAAAAACAATCGCTAATTCTCTACGCGCTTTTGGAGTGTTGAGTACAACAGCAACCGCGCGTTGGCTTTTCGTAATTCGGTTTCCACATCGGCTATGATGCCTCGCTTTGCATCACTGTCCACTTTCATGGAAACCGTCATTTGGTCGCGTTCAAATTCATTGAGTTTGGCTTTTTCAGAGTTCACCCACTGAATCACATCTTTGGGTTCGATGAATACATCGTTAACCTGAATTTTTGGTTCTTTGCCCCACTCCTCTGTTTTCTTTGGTTCACCGATATACATATAGGCCACCAACGATTTACGCGCCAACTTCTTCAGTTGGGTAGCTTCCGGAAGTTGCTGCTTTACGTTAATGTTGGTTTCCCGCATAACGGTGGTCACCATGAAAAAGAACAGGAGCATGAACACCACATCCGGCATGGAAGACGTGGGAATATCCTGTTTTACGTTTGCCTTCTTCTTAAACTTCGACATACTATTTCCCTCCTGCTTTTGTTGGTTCGGCAATGGATAAGGCCATAGGAATTTCTACTGTACCGTCAGGTTTTCGCTTACGTCCCAGGTCATACAGTCTTCTGTTTTCCGGATCGTTCAGATCGGAAGACAATTCCAACCATTTCTTCACGGTAACGCCTGCATTATCAGCATAAATCTGGTAATAGGCGGCCTGCACAGCATCCAGGATTTCTATAAACTTTTTGTGGCTGGTACCACGGTCGGTCTTGTAGGAAACAATGGCCTTTTCAGGACTATCGGAAGAATTTGGGTCGGCCCCGTAATTCAGTACAAACGATTTGATCATGTCGGTGAGTTCGTTGGGTGAACCAAAGAAGGGGTTGCCCTCCACCAACACATTATCAAACGAGTTTACCTGAATCTTAAATAAGTTCCGCTCCTGGATCTTGATGTCAAGATCGGGCGGTAAAGCTTCCGGTGGCGGGGGGAGTTGAATACTCAACCCCCGATCATTGGCTACGGTTGTGGTTACTAAAAAGAACACCAGCAACAGAAAGGCAATGTCGGCCATGGAAGCATTCGGAATATCAGGTGTTGCTCTGGGCATTACTTAAATGCTTTATTGATTTCTGAATACACTAACCCAAGTACAGCCACAGCTGAAATCAGGTAGAACATGATTAAACCGGCACCTACCAGTTTTGACGTGCTTTCGGTAATGCCTTTTGCAGCATGATCAGCCGAAACTTCTGATCCGGCCAACGCATAAGAAATCACAAACAAAACAATCATCCCGGCAATCGCGTAAAGCGATTTCTTAATCTCCCCTGGGGATTTAAGCGTGTTGAGTAAAGGCAGTATAATGGCTGTGCCCAAGGCTACAGCTAAAAGTGAATAGGCCGAATATAACCCGGCATCTACCGAGAATAAGGACACAATCACCAGCACTACCGATAATCCAATAATAATAATTCCTCTCATCGGTAATTACTTTTGAGAAACTAATTTATGTTTTACTAAGATATCAACCAGGGTGATAGAAGCGTCTTCCATACTATTCACCAACGAGTCGATCTTGGAAACCAGGTAGTTATAGAATACCTGCAGCACCATACCCACAATTAAACCGCCCACCGTTGTTGTCAAGGCCACTTTCATACCACCGGCCACAATGTTCGGGGAAATATCGCCCGCTGCTTCAATGTCAGAGAAGGCCTGCACCATTCCTACTACCGTTCCGAAGAAACCAAGCATAGGGCCCAGTGCGATAAACAAAGAAATCCAGATTAGTCCTTTTTCAAGTTTACCCATTTCAACGCCACCGTAGGAAACGATTGATTTTTCAACCATATCGATACCTTCAGAATACCTCAACAAACCCTGGGTAAAGATGGAGGCCACCGGACCAGGAGTATTACGCGTAACATCAAGGGCAGCATTTACGCCACCTTTTGCAAGGGAGTCTTCAATCTGGCCCAACAACTTCTTGGTATTGGTAGTTGCTAAGTTAAGCGTGATAATTCTTTCAATGGAAAATGCCAACCCGAGGATCAAACAGATCAAAACGGGAGTCATAAACTTCACATCCCCATCAATAAATTTCTTCTTCAGCACCTGGTGCATAGACTCATGATCATCTGCTGGTTCTGGGGCAGCAGTTGATTGTGTAGCAACCACAGGTTGCGGTGCTTGTTCAGCCTCAAGTGAATCAGATTGCGCATACAGGAAGGAGGTCGCCAGTACCCCTAAAAATGCAAGAATAGCGAGTTGTTTTTTCATAGTTTCAGGTTTATTAGACTATTTGGAAACGCCAAAATTAAACGTTTTGTCGATTTATCGATATTTTTTAAAAAATTTTTATGCTGGCGGCAAAAACTTCAATTGATTTTGGTGAATAATGGTTTTTGCAGAATAAAGTCACGCCTGCTAAGGCTTCGCAAAGCTGGTATTACACGTTCAAACCCAACTTTGGCAGGCATTCAACATTAAAGAGATTACGATTTATCCGAAGTGCCTTGTCGATGGACCATTGTATAATGAAGGATTAGGGATGGTTATGCGGAGAGAGAGGGATTCGAACCCTCGATACCGTTTCCGGTATACACACTTTCCAGGCGTGCTCCTTCAACCACTCGGACACCTCTCCTTAGAATTGGGGCACAAATAAATCAAGAAAATCCAGCCTTTCCAAGAATCCGCCTCAGGTCGATAGTTCTCCGGCCAGGTTCTGACTGATCAGGGCTTTGCCTTCCGTAACCGGATAATACCCCAGGATGACCATGAGCTTGGTGATGGCTGCCTCGGTGGTCATATCCGATCCGCTGATCACACCGAGGTGCTGAAGCTCTTTACTGGTTTCGTACCGCCCCTGGATAACCATGCCTCCCGGGCATTGCGAAACGTTGACGATCAGAATACCCTGGTCGATGGCCGACCGCAGGCATTCCAATAACCAGGGAAGGGTTGGTGCATTACCCGAACCATACGTTTCCAGAATTACGGCCTTCAATCCGGGAGTTTGTAACACAGCCTTAATCGAAGCCTGACTGATACCGGGAAAAAGTTTGATGATGGCAATGTCGGTATTGAAGGTATCCTGCAATTGAAGCGGTTGGTCTCCCGGCTTCCGGATAACGGCATAATTGTAATCAATTTTTACACCGGCTTTTGCCAGGGGCGGATAGTTGCCGGAATCGAAGGCATCAAACTGCATGCTCTCTACTTTCTTCGCCCGGTTTCCGCGAAGCAATTCATAATCAAAATAAATGCATACTTCCGGAACGATGGGCGAACCTTCTTTTTTAGCCGCAGCAATTTCCAGGGCCGTAATTAAGTTTTCACGAGCATCGGAACGCGGATCAATCAACGGCAACTGGGCGCCCGTTAAGATTACCGGTTTGCCAAGCCCGGGCAGCATGAAGCTTAGCGCGGATGCCGTATACGCCATCGTATCTGTACCGTGAAGGATGACAAAACCATCGTGTGAAGCATAATGGTCGAAGATGATCTTTCCAATGAGGCGCCAATGTTCCGGATGAATATTGGAGGAATCAATTGGCTGCTCAAATGAGAATACCGTAAAGTTAAGACCCAGGTGGCGGATGGTCGGCAAATGTTCAACAATCGAAGCGAAGTCGAAAGGCACCAATACACCCCGGTCATCGCGGGTCATACCAAACGTTCCGCCCGTATAGATAATGAGCACGTTGGCGCGGGCGTTGGCGGTGGTGAAATGAAGTTGATTAATTTTCATGTGCTTTAAAAAGTGTAGCCGCGTTTTGGGTGGTGGTTCGTTGAAGCTCCTCCAAAGATATATTTTTTAAAGCAGCCACCCGGCTGGCGATCAGGGGAAGGTTAGCCGGCTCATTCCGCTTGCCGCGATGCGGTACGGGCGCCAGGTACGGACTGTCGGTTTCGAGCACAAGGGTTTGTACATCCAGCGAAGGAATGACCTGATCCATCCCACCGTTTTTAAAGGTAGCCACCCCACCCAGTCCGATGTAAAATCCAAGCCCGGAAATGCGTTCAGCCTGTTCAACCGAACCGGTAAAGCAATGAAACACTCCGGTCAGGTTATCATCTTTCAGTTGTTCCACCAGGGCTATGGTTTGGTCAAGGCTTTCGCGGCAATGAATCACCACCGGCAGGTTATATTGCTTTGCCCACGCCACCTGGATGCGAAAAGCTTCCTGTTGTTGGGGCCAATAAGTATTGTCCCAATACAAATCGGTGCCCATCTCTCCGATGGCCGCAAATTTCCGCTTGGAAAGCCAGTGCTCTATGGTATACAATTCTTGCTCAAAATCTTTATTTACCGAACAGGGATGAAGGCCCATCATGGCGACACACGTTGCCGGTGATTTTGCTTCCAGTTCCAGCATCCGGTCGATGGAGGTATGATCAATGTTGGGCAGGTAGATTTTGTGTACTCCAACTTCGTGCGCCCGCGCAAGCATATCGGAGCGATCGGCATCAAATTCATCCAGGTAAATATGGGCATGGGTGTCGGTCCAGAAGTTCATACAGAAAGAAATTCCTTTAAGGGTTGCAGGAGTAATTCGTTATCAAAGGTATATTTTTTAAAACCGCAATACTGTTCACTGGCACGCAACGCTTCGGTGAGTGAAAAAGATTTTTGATTCATGAAAAAAGTAATTCCTGATTTTTCAAACCGACTGGCCAGGTACTCTTGTTCCGTTTGGCCGGGTGTGGGAACAAAGATGGCTTTCTTCTGAAGCCGCGCCAAATCCATGATGGTGCTGTACCCCGATCGGGCCAATACGATTTCCGATTGCAACAAGGCTTGTTCCAGTGTTGCACCCGACAGGTAATCCACTACCTCAACGTTTTCCGACAGCCAGTTTCTGTTCTGATGGATTACACCTCGCACGATCAACGCTTTCTTACCCGATTGAACCAATTGTTGAGATACAAGGGTCTCAAATAAACTGCGCTGCGGTTCCGGTCCGGAAATCAGGGCCAACACGTCATATTGCGTTTGTGTTTGTTCGGGAGGAAATCCAAATCGCGATAGCGGACCAATAAATCTAATTTGTTTGTCGGTGGTGGCGGATAGTTTGCCGGTTAACATCGATCCCGGAAAATCGGGTACCCAGCACCCGGTAAATTTCCGGAGATACCTCCGGGTAACGGAATTGGCCAGCAGGGCTAACCCTTGCCAGGGTATTGGCGCCTGCAGGTTAAGTTGATGGGTAATCAACACACAAGGCTTGCCGTCTACATAACATCCATAGCGGTTATCCGCGATGATCGCATCAATACCTTGTTGCCCCACCAATTCAACGGTTGCCCGGTGTTCAGCGCGCACCACCCGGTTAAACCTGCCGACCTGCAGCAGCATTTTAACCATCATGGAACCCTTATGCGGATAAACCGGATTGTAGGGAGGTAAATGAAAAGCCGGCAATTTTGGGAATTCCGTTTGCAGAAGTTTTAAAGATGGACCCGCACCGGCCAAAAAAACGCTACACCCTAATTGTTGTAAAGCCCGGATAACCGGCACGCACCGCGATGCATGACCCAACCCCCAATCGAGGGGTGCCACGAGTACCCGTTTTGGTTTCATCGCGGCAAGCGGTTAAAGGTATATCCTTGCGAAAGAAAATGTTCGATAAACCGGGGTAAGACAAAGGTCAGGTTTCGTTCTGCCTTGTAGCTGTCGTGAAAAACAATAATGGATCCCGCACGGGTGGCGTGAATGGATTTGTTTAAACAGATTTGTGGTGCCACCGCAGAATTATAATCGTGGGTAAGCACATCCCACATGATGATTTTATAGTTGACCAGGGATTTTATTTGCGCACGGGTAATTCGTCCGTAGGGTGGGCGAAATAAAATCTCCGGGTGCCGGGTGCCGGGTGGAGTTAAAACCTGATCGCATAACCAAACATTTTGCTGATAGTCATGCACGCTGGTCTTCCATCCGTTCAAATGGTTGAACGTGTGATTACCAGCAACGTGCCCCGCTTCCACAATGCGTTTAAAAACCTCCGGGTGTTTTTGCACATTATCTCCAATGCAAAAAAAAGTAGCCGGAATAGCATGTTGCTTGAGGATGTCCAAAATAAATTCCGTGGGGCCGGGCACCGGGCCATCATCGAAAGTGAGGTAAAGTTGCTTTGCCGTTGTCGGTATCCGCCAAGTTAATTGAGGGTAAAGCCAGGGAAGAAAAAAAGGAGTGCGGTGAAGCATGCCCGGTTAACTCATTCCCACCCTGCACGACAATAAAGTAATGTCGTCATGGTAGCCATTGCGACCTTTAAAATTATCGAGGCTGACAATGATATCGTTGTGAACGGTGCGCATGTCTTTCAGGCGCGTGGAGGGATCGTGGAAGTATTCCATCAGCCGGTCCATACCAAATTCGTCCCCGTTTTCATTAATCGTTTCGGTTAATCCATCGGTATAGCAAAACAGCCTGAAAGATCCCAGGTCGGTAACAAAGCCTTCATTGAGGAAGGGCAGCGGATGCATGGCACCCAATACAGTGGAACCCTCCTCCAATAACCGGATACCATTCTTATCGCACAATATGGGTGGGTTGTGACCTGAATTAACGTATACCAGCGTTTTTAAACTTATATCATAAATGGCCGCAAACAAGGTTATAAACTTCTCCCCTTTGGCATTTTCCAACACCTGGTAATTCAGTGCTTCAATGATATCGCGCAGGTTCGGGGTTAACCTGACCAACGTGCGCAACGATGCCTGGAAGTTAGACATCATCAACGCTGCGGGTATTCCCTTGCCGCTTACATCGGCCACACACAATAAAAACTGATTTTTGTTGATGGGGATATAATCGTAGTAGTCACCGCCAATAATATCGTGCGGCAGGTAACTGGCCTCTACGTTAAGAAAATCAGTATTGGGCAACTTCTCCGGAAATAAAAATTGCTGTACATCGCTGGCAATTTCAAGTTCCTTCCGGAAGGCTTCCTGCTCCAACTGCTTGCGGGCCAGTTTTTTATTTTCGATGGCCACGATGATGATATTGCTCAGCGCCTGGATAAACTTAAGCCCTTCGGTTTCGTGATGTCCATCGTGATCGCCCAGGAATACCAGCGCCAGCGTGCTTTCCTTATGAGCTACCGGCAACACCAGGTCAAATTCGCTGAAAGGCGTTTCTTCAAATTCGGATAACGGGCATACCGCCCTGACCTCCTTAAAGCAATCGGGAAGCTTTTCCTTCAAAAAGGAATGCCGCGTGCCAAAATTTACTTTGCAATTCCACTCATCGTCCAGCACAAATAACCCCAGCTTCTTGATTCTCAGGTTTGAACGGAGGGTGAAGTTGTAGATCTTATACAGAAAATCTTCCGGCACATTATTATTGATGGCCTGGGTAACTTCGAGCAGGGAGTTCAGCTCAAGTTCCTTTATTTCATACCGGCTTTTTAAAGATACTTCAGACATCGGGGCTAAGTTACTGCGAAATTAATTCTCTTTCCGGGTTAAATTTTTCTGCCCTTCCATTCGGTAGCTAAAAGATTAGCCGCCAGGGCAAAGAAAACCACATACAGGGGATAAACGATCTGAAGTACAAAAAATGATGTTACCCGAAACCGGATGGCTAAAAATTTTTGCACCCGGTGCAGGAAGGAAGCTTCCGCGATCAGCCGGGCACCCAGCAACAGGCCGGCATCCATAGCCGGCAATAGGCCCATAAAGGTCAGGGTCACAACAGCCAGCACGGTTAGGTGAAACAAAAAGATCCAGGCAGCCAACCACGAAGAGGCGCCAATTCCATGTGCACGCCATTTACCGGCCCACCGTACACGCTGATTGAAAAAATCCCGTAACGAAGATACCCCGCGAGTTGTAACCACACTTTCAACGTTGGCATTGAATACCACGCCTTTCGGATAACGATGGATTATTTTGCGAAGTAAAAATTCATCATCCCCGGAAGGGATATGGTGGTTCCCGGCATAGCCGTCAACCTCCTCAAAGCTTTGTTTCCGGAACGCCAGGTTTGCGCCATTGCACATTGTGGGGATACCAAACGCCAGGGTGGCCGCACCGGTGCCCATGAGCGCTGCAAACTCTGTGGCTTGAAGTGCCTGGAAAAAATTATTACCCGGTGCAATGCGCACTGCGCCACAAACCATTTGTACGTGCGGCTGAAAAGAATCCGCCATTGCATGTAACCAACTTTGGCCGACTGAACCATCGGCATCGGTAGTGACAATTAGTTCACCCGTTGCCCGGGCGATTCCCTCCGTTAAGGCAGCCTTTTTACCGGACAGCGATTCGGGTAAGGTAATAAGCCGGAAGTTTGTAGACGGATACTGCGCCAACCACGCCTGCACCCTTTCCGCAGTAGCATCTTCTGAGTGATCGTTCACCACCCATACGTCAAGCTTTTCGGGTGGATAGTCTTGCGCCCGGATTTGTTGCAACAAGGAAATGATGTTCGCCTGTTCATTTCGAACCGGAATAATAACAGAGATGCCCGGGAGATATTCCCGTTTAACCGGCCGGGAATGGTGCAGGGTTTTTTGCCAGCCGAACGCCAGCAAAAACATCAGGATCAAATAAAAGAGAAATATAATCAGGATAACCTGCCCCATAGCTGCAATTTGTGATTTTTACCCGACATACACGTTCAACCATAAAACACCAGTATCTTGTAGCGTGACAAAAGAGAAAATCATTCTTGGGTTAGACCCCGGCACCAACATAACGGGCTACGGCATCATCTGCATCACCGGTAACCGGGTAAAGCTGATGCAGTTCGGGGTAATTCAACTGGGCAAAACGGGCGAGCATGCGATTAAACTCAAAAAAATCTTTGATAAGGTACTGGAGTTGATTGACGCCTATCATCCGGATGAGATTGCGCTGGAAGCACCCTTCTTTGGTAAGAACGTTCAGTCGATGTTAAAGCTGGGCCGGGCACAGGGCGTTGCCATGTCGGCTGCGCTTTCGCGCGAAATTCCAATTGTTGAATACGCCCCGAAAAAAGTAAAGCAATCGGTAACCGGAAATGGAAATGCTTCCAAGGAGCAAGTGGCCAAAATGCTGATGCAGGTTTTTTCGATCAAGGAAATCCCCAAACTGTTGGATGCCACCGATGCCTTAGCGGTGGCCTTGTGTCATCATTTTCAAAAAGGACCAACAAAAACCAAATCGAAATCGTGGGGAGGATTCATTAAAGATAATCCGGGAAGGGTTAAGCCGGCCAGGCCGAAATCAACCCGGGGCTAAGCGTGCGTAAACCTCCAGCAGGGTTTTACTTTCCAACTCCCAGTTATATTTTTCCCGGATCAGGGCTCGGCCCCGCATTCCCATGGCTTCCGCTTCCGCGGGATGTTGCAGCAACCATACAATCGCATCCGCTACTTCAACCGGATTGAGTGGATCGACCAATACGCCACAATTTCCTTCCTGTATAAACTTCGCACTGTCACCAAACCGCGAGGCAATAACCGGGATTCCCGCTGCCATGCACTCAAATAATTTTACGGGATAATTGGTCCGGTACCGCTCCACCGGGTGAGGAATGATAATGCCCAGTTTCGATTGGCCCAGCAAGGCAATCATGTCGGCATACGGCACCCAACCTAAAAATTCGGCCGGGTAACGATCGAATATTTCTTCCTTCAAACTTGGTGGCGCAAACTTGCCGCCTACTTTAAATTGCACGCTTACCTTTTCGCGGGCCATCCTGAAACCTTCCAGCATTTCGCGCAACCCGCGCACCTCACTTAACAGCCCAACATAGCTCATGACGTTGTCGCGATTTGAATAAGGCTGCGTATTAAATGATTTGAAATTTTCATACAACGGAAAATTGCGAAGCAGAAAAGTTTTTCGTTTGGGATAGTATTTTTCAATTACCGGTTCCGCCACCAGGATGGCATTAAAAAACCAACCACAGATTTTCTCGAGAAAATAATAAAACCATTTGTAAAAAAATTTTGCCCAACCCGGTAACCAATGCTGATAGCTGATTTGCAGCGGAGTATCTTCGTGTGCATCGTAAATCACTTTCCGGCCGGTAAGTTTCAGCAGCAATCCGATCAGCAGCAACTCCGAATCGTGCAGGTGAAACACCGAATGCCGCGGTTGTTGTAAAGCCTTCCGGAAAATCAACCACGGACATTTGATGAGTTGCTCCCACCCCTTCACCGGTAACGGCACCGCCAAAATTTTAATCCCGGATTTTTCCTCATCCCGCGAATGCGGGATGATAATAGTAACAGTCCAGCCGTGATCCACCAGCGATACGGCTTCCTTATGAAAAATCCGGGTATCGAAAGGCTTGTGCACGGCATTCGCCAGCATGATTACCGGAGGCTTCGCACTCATACCCTTATCCATCCCTCCGGAATGAGATCGTTCGTGTTGTATTGCCGCACCGGGTAAACCGGCTCATGCCCATCATAATAATCCTGGCGAAACCATTGTTTCGGTGCCATAACCCTTTTGTTTGGATTCTGGTTAAGCCACGCACCCCACCAACTGAAAGAACTGTTGGCCATTATGTTATGCCTGCATTTCGACATCAGGATCAGATCTTTGTAGGAGTCTTCGCCTGTATTGTGCTCAACAAATACAGTATTACCGGGAAGGTTGAGATTGGCTTTGCACCAGGAAACCTGATCGGAAAAAACAAAGAAGCGCGGTTGTTCAACTTGCGCTACTATGTTTTGGATGGCTTTTGTATAGTACGATGGTTCAACCGTACCAAAAAATGAAGCATACCCTTTGGCCATATAATCACCCCTGCGCACGTGCACACTTACACTTTCTCCGGAAGCCATCGTTTCAACCAGTTTTTCATTTACTCCATCCAGGGGTTTGGCGGGGGTGTACCATTGCAGCAACTTTTCGCGGTGCGCATGGAAATACTTTTCACTTTGAAAATACCCGGTGAGGTACAGGTTTTCAGGCAAGGAAAAAAAATCGGAATAAAAGTGATAATGCGGTTGGGCAAACACAGCCGGGCAGCGCAGGTAGTTTTCGCGTTTATTTATGAACCGGATGATTGGATTTGATCCGGTAAAGGCATGTACCTATTTACGACTGGCCTATACGAACG
>CAZOYJ010000079.1:3928-14769 GCA_964583905.1 uncultured Roseivirgaceae bacterium | reverse complement strand
AATGGGTGATACATTAGTTAAGACCACTCAAAACCAGGCAAAGTCCTATTTCATACGGCAATGAAAGAAGGGCAAGTAGACTTTAGTCGATTGCACCTTACCGGTGTTGTGTTCATTCAATCTTCGTTCCAGATCATTGGTTGAACCAATGTAGATGAACCTTGAGTTAACGCTCTTAATTACGTAAACAAACCACATAGTTCCTGTACTCGTGTAATGGCCTGCCAAACGAAGCCATAGTGTAGCCTGCGCGCGGAAGGCGTAGTTTGGCGGAGAGAGAGGGATTCGAACCCTCGGTCCGACATGTCGGACAACGGTTTTCGAGACCGTCCCATTCAACCACTCTGGCATCTCTCCTGTGGTTAAGAAATCAATATACAACTTTAATACTTTTGACTGTTCCAATTAAGCTTCTTTCAAAACCATTAAGGTTTGGAAAAGTTAAGTATTCAATAATAACAATTTGGGATTTGCCCTTGTTATTTACGGGAGGTTACGCACGAATAAACTGTTACGTATAGATTTTGTGAAACATTTAGTGCCTGCCTTGCCATCCCTCCGGGAGGTAAACCGGTAGGCAGGTTTTTGTGCTTTAGTGGCAAAAATTTCAAGACTGTGAAATGCCACTAAACCTCAAAAGCACAAAAATCCACAAAAAGTGCGTAACCAGTTATTTAGATACTCGCTTGTTTTTTTTGTAAATTTATACATTCGTATTGGTAATTATTCCAGATATGTAATATGAGATTATATCAATCCTTAAGTTTTTTCCTGGTGTTGCTTCTTGCTTCCTGCGCCAATGAAATAGAAACGATTTCCATTACACGCAATGGTTCCATGGAAATTACTATTGAAGGGCAGGCTCAACCGTGGCAAAGTAAAACTTTTCAAATGTACCCCGGACCATCGGTGGTCATTCAAAATACCCTGTTCAGGCGTTATTTTCTTGTGTTTGAAGGCACCAATCCCGAAAACAAGAGTTTTGAGCTATCCATTGTAATCGATTTAAAAAATGAAGCCGATATGCGGCATGCGTATACACCCGACTATGTGCTTGAAAAAGGTGGACTCAATGAAGTAAGTTTGATGGTGATCGAAGCAATAAACCCTAACGTATATGGGATCACCAACTTGTGCGAAGATGATACGAATGCTTTATTTGAAATTAAACGACAAAGTCAGGCTGAACGACTTATTGCCGGCACGATGCAGGCTGAACTGTGTGCTGGCGATATACGCGTAGTCATAACGAAGGCTGAGTTTAAGGATATCAAATACTAAATAGATCTTATGAAACATGTATTGAATTGGAGTAGTATTTGGAGTTGTGCTATCCTGCTAATCGCATCTCAATATGCGCTTGCTCAACGTACCGATGTTCCGCCTGCTGAGTTTGATGTTATCATCAAAACCAATGGTGAAATTGTGTATGGAAGGGTAGTGGAAGTGAACCTGAGCAACATCCGTTACAAGCGCACCGATATTCCCGATGGCCCGGTCTATGAAATTCTGCGTAAGGATGTTTTTGTAATCAGCTACCGAAATCAGTTGAAGGAAGTTATAACCACGGTAGATTCAACGGTTTTTGCACCGCGACCAGCAACACCCTTGAGTACAGAAGAAGTTGAAGTTGAACCGCAGCAAGACGAATATGCATGGCAAGCGCATGTAGGATCAGGTGAGGTCAGGTTAGGCATTGGGTTAATCCGCAATTTTTCAAGAATAAAAGAAGTTGATTCGTATAAAAGCGAATCGGGAACACCTGGATTTCATTTGACCTACGTTTTTCCCTATCGCAATAATTTATCGATAGGTGTTGCTGTGGGATGGGCACGCTTCAATTATTCAGACCGGACGTTCAGTGAGTATGATCAGATTCTTACCGACCGGAAAATCAAAGAAACCCTCACCTCCGTGGCCGTTGTGGGTAAATATAATTTTGATGTCAACACCATAACCCCTTACGTTATGGGTGGCCTGGCGTTTAACAGTTCAAATGTTAACTCCGATGGCAATGTAACGTTTGTGGAAGATGGTCGCTCCATTCGGGTGCAGAGTGGAGCGCGCAGTGGTGGCCTCGGCATTTTGTTTCGCGCAGGGTTTGATGTTGCCATCAATGAAAAATATGCCGGCTATGCCGATATCGGCAACGGCCTGACCTTGCTTCAGGTGGGTGGTGTAATTAAACTGGGAAGCCGATGAACGCAATAGTGAAATACATGATGATGGGGTTTCTGCTGATGATCAGCAGTTATGCCCGGGCACAAACCAAACCGGTTGCCCCTCCGGCTGCCAAACAGCCTGAACCAACCCGTACCGGCATTACGTTTATGTTTGGACCTTCGGGGTATTACTATCAGGGGGCTTCATCCGGAAGCTACGATGTGTTTGAAATGAAACGGGTAAGTTATCAACTGAACGGATTTTTTGGGTACGTATCACCAAACAAAGGACACAATGCTATTGGTGTTTTCGGTACAGCCGGTTACACCAACGAAACCATCTTCAACGAAATGCTCCAGCTTCAAAACAAGCAAACGGATGAATTGGTGATCAATAAATTCTTTACCTTCTACCAGATAGAAGCAGGGATGATTGTGGCGCGCACCTTGCGGTTGAGTTCCGGAGTCGGAAAACAAAACTTCACAACCGTTAACGGTAGCGATGAATTTTACTACTTGTCGACTACCATAGGGTTGATCTTTGATATTGGCCCGGTGTATTGGAACATTGATGCCAACTTTAATTATGGCCGCGACTGGCCGAGCACAGCTTTAAAAGTTTCAACGGGATTCCTGGTTAAGTTCTAAGGCCAGTAGCTTGCACTTCCGTAAAATACCAGACATCTGGTATTTTACAAAAACCTTCACGCTCCCTCTGCCACTTGTAGCTTGCGGGCTATCCACAGCGAAACCAGGCTGAAGAACACTGCAATCAACCCGACATATTCATAATTTACAAGGGCTTTAGTATTGGTGCCAAAGGCAGAGGGTGTTTCCAGGATAATGGTTCCGGCAATAAAGGAGGCTAACCCGGAAGTAAGTTGTTGCACCGATGAACGGATACTCATGTAACTCCCCCGGTTCTCGGGCCTGATGATGGCGGTTTCCATGGTGGTAGACGGAACCATTCGCCCATTCGAAAAAATGAAGAAAACTCCCGTTGCTATGAGCGCTACCCAGAGCGGTGCCGGGGGCATGTTGGTGATCACCACAATGGGGATAATCACGAGGCTGCCGAAGATGGTAAAGATTTTCAGGCGCCCGTGTTTATCGGCCATGCGGCCAACCCAGGGCGAAAAGAAAATGGTGAGCGCACCACCCACCAGGTAAATGTAGGAGAGGTCACTGTTGGAGAAACCCACATTGCCTACCATGTAGGCGGCAAGGAACGGCACCGTGGTAAAATGCCCCAGCATCAGCACCGAGGCAAAGGTGAGCCCCAGCCGTGTGTTACGCTGCCCGAAAATCTGGATCAGGATTTCAAGCGGTTTTTTCTTGCCATTCCCAGAATCAAGATGTGCCCGTAGTGGTGGGATAAAGAAAATCATCAACCCAAAAATGATCACGGCCAACACCCCGAGAAATAAAAACGGTGCATGCCATGACGATTTGCTGGCCAGGAACAAGCCGAACGGGACGCCAAAAACCGAAGCCACCGAAAACGAGGCCATCACTATGCCCATGCCGCTTGCCCTGCGCTCCAGTGGTATGGCATCGCTCACAATGGATAGCACCAGGGCGCCTAAGATCCCGCCAAAGGCTCCTGCCAGCGACCGGGCTGCCAGCAGGATGCCAAAGCTGGGCGCTAGGGCACAGGCGAATGTACCCAGGGTAAAGCCCAGGTAAACAAACAGCATCATACTTTTGCGGTCGTAATGATCAATCTTGAAGGCCGCCAGAAATCCGGTGACGCCAGCCGTAATGGTGTAGGAGGATACCAGCAAACTGAACTGTTGGGCGCTGATGTCGAATAAAGTCATTAACTGCGGGCTCAGCGGCATCATGATCATGAAGTCCATGATGTGGGTAAACATCGCGGCAGCCAGCAAAAAAAGTAGTATGCGTTCGTTTTTCATGTACAGGCTTTAAACCGTGACAGCCCTAAAAGGTTGTTTTTAAGACAGCAAAATAGTGGAATGATGTTTGACTAAATTGGACGAAAGAACAATAATGAATATTTTAACGCCTCTCAATAATAAAAAGACCCGATCATGAAGCCTTCACCACTCGTCTTGATCCTTGTTCTGCTGGTTTCAGCCATATCGAGCCACGTATGGGCCCAGCGAAAGGAGGAATTCAAATCCTTTTTCAGGATTATGAACGTTCCGTATACTGAAGACCGCACGGCTAAAGCAAACATGCTGGATGTGTATATGCCCAAGAAGGGGAGCAAGTCCCCCGTCATCATCTGGGTGAATGGAAGTAACTGGATTGTTGGCGACAAAAGCGATATCGATAAAAAACCCGAATACTTTACGGCCAAGGGCTATATTTTTATAGCGGTAAATTACCGGCTTGCCCCCCAGGCCCAGTACACCACACAGGCGCAGGATGTGGCAAACGCCATTGTTTGGGTTTACGAAAACATCATCCACTACAGTGGTGATAAAAATAAAATTTCCGTGGTAGCCCACGGAACCGGGGCGCACATTGCAGCTATGGTTTCCGTTCAGGATAAATACCTGAAAAACGCAAACGGATCACTCCAAATGATTAAATGCGTGGTAGCGTTGGAAGCTGCCGGGTTTGATATCCCCACCCTGTTGCCGTTAAGCGGAAATAAATTCAAAGAAGGCTGTGAGTTGGCTATTGGGAAAACCAGAAAACAATGGGTGGAAGCATCTCCGGTAACCTATGTTCAAGCAGAAACAACCATGCCACCATTTCTGATTGCTTATGCCGGGGTTAACACGCCTGCCGAAACCGATGCCAATATTTTTGCTTTCCGGTTGAACCGTGAAAAACTACCCAATAAATTAATCGGTTATCCTGATAAAAAATCCCAGGCAATTTACCGCGACTTCGGCAAGGAGGGTGATAAGGTTACGGAAGATGTCGTATCGTTTTTGTATGAAAACCTGAAATAACCGGGTGCAGCTTACAACAGCGCACCAATAACCTTCCAGATATTTTCTGCAACTATTTTATGACCTGCAGCATTGGGATGAATGCCATCCGGAAGGTTTAATTTCTCCTCACCGGCCACTCCCTCCAGAATAAAGGGAATCAGCAGGGCTTTGTTTTTCTTTGCCAGTTCAGGAAAGACAGCTTTGAACTGGGTGCTGTAATCAGGCCCCATGTTGGGCGGTACCATCATACCAGCCACTACAATTTTTACATCCGGGTTTTTGGCTTTCACTTTATCGATGATGCCTTGCAGGTTAGACCGCGTTTGATCCAGGGGCAAACCGCGCAGCCCATCGTTGGCGCCCAACTCCAATACAAAAATATCAAGCGGTTGGCGCAACATCCAGTCGATACGTGCTAAGCCTCCGGCTGAGGTTTCGCCACTCAGTCCGCCATTAATCACCTTCCACGACTTTCCTTGCTGTTTGATTTTATTTTCCACCTGGGCCGGAAAGGCTTCTTCGGGTGAAAGTCCGTATCCCGCAGTCAGACTATCGCCATAAAACAAAATTGTTTTTACCGGTGTTGTTGCCTGCAGGAAGGCCGCGCATAAAATAATCCAGGTTAATTTTCCGGTCATGGAATTAGTTTTACCGATTAACGTTTACGTTTAAAGTTAGGTTAACTTGTAAACACATTTCAAGCCAAATTGATTTTTCATTCATTATTTATCCTGCATGACATCACGTGTACTGGAAGCCGAAGCCCTGACGAAAACCTACCGATCGGGCGATCAATCACTTACCGTGCTGGACACGGTAAGTTTCGCAGTTCAGCAAGGCAATACACTGGCCATTATCGGGCCCTCGGGCAGTGGAAAGACCACCTTGCTCGGGTTGTGTGCCGGGTTGGATGTGCCCACCAGCGGCACCATCTCCCTGATGGGCTATAAACTCAACACCCTGAGTGAAGATGACCGCGCCTACGTCCGGAATCAGTACGTAGGGTTTGTCTTTCAGAATTTTCAACTGCTTCAAACACTCACCGCGCTCGAAAACGTAATGGTGCCCCTTGAATTACGGGGCGAGAAAAATGTTGCACCTAAAGCCAAAGACTTACTAAGCAGAGTGGGCCTGGCCGACAGGCTGCACCATTTTCCTTCACAACTTTCGGGAGGCGAACAACAACGCGTGGCCATGGCCCGCGCCTTTATTACCGATCCAAAAATTTTGTTTGCCGATGAACCTACTGGTAACCTCGATGAAGAAAACTCACGCCACATAACCGATTTGTTGTTTGCCCTTAACCGGGAGCAAAGCACCACGCTGGTGCTGGTAACCCATAACCTGGAGCTGGCTCAAAAAACAGAACGCATACTGCGGATGAAGGGCGGTAAACTGGTAAACGAACAAGTTACTTCGCTATGACCGAGTACACCATCACGGTAAAACGAAAAATCAAACGCATCTTCCACGATCGTTTTGTTTGGATCATGGCGTGGCGCGATGCCCGGCATAATTTTTCGCGACTCCTGTTGTTTGTTGCTTCGTTGGTTACCGGTATTGCCGGAGTGGTGGCGTTGGATTCTTTAAACGCCTCCCTGCAAAACGACATCGACCGCAATGCCAAAGAATTGGTGGGCGCTGATTTCGTAGTGAATGGAAGTAAAAAATTTGAACCCGATCTGCTGGCCCGTTTTGATTCGGTGAAGTTACCGCAGGCACGCGAAGCCGACATGGCTTCTATGGTGCTCTTTATGAATTCCGGACAATCGCGGTTAATCCGCCTGGTTTCACTGGATGGTCCTTTTCCGTTTTATGGAAAAATTGAAACCCTTCCCGACCATGCGTATGGGATGCTAAAAACCGGCCGCTATGCCCTGCTCGATGAAACCCTGGCAAGCCAGTATGAAGTAAGCTCGGGCGATTCCATCAAAGTGGGGAATTCGGTTTTTGTGGTGGCCGGTGCGGTAACCAAAATTCCCGGTGGGGGTGGAATCCTTTCTACGTTTACACCTTCCGTTTACATTGCCATGTCCGAGTTGGATTCTACCGGCCTGGTGCAGTTTGGCAGTCGCGTGAACTACCGCCATTACTTTAAAACCGAAACCGATAAACAAACTGAAGAGTTGGAGCTTTCCTTAAAGGATCACATCCGCAAATACGGGCATGGTTACGATACGGTTGAAGAACGAAAGGAAGAGTTGGGCGATGCCTTCCAGGCGGTGTATCGTTTTTTTGCGTTGCTGGCCTTTACCGCATTGGTACTGGGATGCATTGGAGTGGCCAGTTCGGTGCATATTTATGCACGCGAAAAACGCGAAGAAGTGGCAGTGCTTCGCTGCATCGGTTCATCGGGGTGGCAGGCTTTTAACATTTATTTTATCCAGATATTTTTTCTGGGCATGCTGGGCAGCGGGGTTGGCGCTTTATTAGGATTGGGTATTCAACAAATCATTCCGGTGTTGTTCCGCGATATGTTGCCGTTGGAAGTTCACTTTGTAATTTCCTGGGTATCGTTTGCCAAAGGCATTTTGGTGGGCACGGTTGTGTCGGTACTTTTCTCCATGCTGCCGCTGATGGCCATGCGGTTTGTACCCCCGCTTACCGTATTGCGCGCGGATTTTCAACCGGCCCGGATATTTTCTAAAGCCCGATGGACGGTTTTAGTGCTGATCATTTTATTTCCAATGGTTTTTGCCGCCTGGCAAACCAGTCATGTGTTAACGGGCTTGCTGTTTTTTGCCGGACTCGCCCTGGCGCTGGGATGCCTGACCCTGGTGGCCATTGGGTTGCTGTTTTTGGTTCGCAGATATTTTCCGGCCCGGGCTTCTTTCATCTGGCGCCATGCGCTGGCTAATTTGTTTCGACCTAACAATCAAACCCGCATGCTGATGGTCGCCATCGGGTTGGGCGCCTTCATCATTACAACCCTGAATATTGTGGAAAAGAGTTTGCTGAACCAGGTTGAATTTACTGGTCAGGCCAACCAGTCGAATACCATTCTGTTCGATATTCAGCCGTTCCAAAAAGATGGTGTGGTGGCGCTGATGCAGGAAAACAACCTGCAGGTTAACCAGGTGGTGCCCATTGTTACCTGCCGTTTGAAAGAACTCCGTGGGAAAACGGTTGAAGAAGTTCAGAAAGATACGACCGACCGCGTGCCGAACTGGGCGCTTACGCGCGAGTACCGGGTAACCTATCGCGATAGCTTGCATCATTCGGAAGAATTGATCCGGGGCGAACTGCAAAAGAAAACTTCCGGCCGCGATTCGGTTTGGGTAACGATTTCCGAAGGCCTGCACGAAGAATTGGAAGTGAAGGAAGGGGATTCGCTCGTGTTTGATATTCAAGGTGTTCCGGTGAAAGTCCACATTGCCGGAATTCGCAAAGTGAACTGGCCGAAAGATCCGCCCAATTTCATTTTTGTGTTCCCTACCGGAGTATTGGAAGAAGCGCCACAAGTGTATGTAACGGCAACACGCATTGACGATCAGCAGTTGGCCAACCGCTTTCAGCAGCAATTGATCATGCAGTTCCCGAATGTTTCGCTCATCGATTTGCGGTTAATCCTCAGCACCGTAAACGATATTTTCAACAAACTCGGCCTGGTGGTGCGGTTCCTGGCGTTGTTCAGCATCATCACCGGACTGGTGGTACTAACCGGTGCGGTGCTCAACAGCAAATTTGTGCGGATGAAAGAAAATGTGTTGCTGCGCACCATTGGCGCCCGTACCCGTCAACTTATCCAAATGACTTTAATTGAGTATGCCTACCTCGGCTTGTTTGCGGCCCTCACCGGCATGGTGTTGTCGTTGGGTGGCGGGTATTTACTCACTACGTTCTTCTTTAAGATTACGTTTGCGTTTAGTTGGCCCGAATTGTTGATCATCTCAACCGGTGTAATTGTACTTACCGTTTTAATCGGCTGGTGGAATTCACGTGAAATTATTTCTACTCCACCTTTGCAGGTGTTGCGGAAGGAAGCGTAGGGGAAGTTATCGCCTTTAAGAGTTCCCATTTAATCTTTATTTTTAGTGCTTTTTCATTAGGAAAACATAGGAGCGAGGACCAGACAACCTGTGCGCACTGGGTACGTGTGTTGGACGTAGCGGTCGGCTTGTGCCACGGGCGGTTTATCTTTAAAACCAGCGCCATCACAACCAAAAAAAGTGTAACTTTAATCGAGTCTATGTTTGTTACCTAACCCTACCGGTCATGTTACTGAGTTTGAAATATGAACTTAACGTACTGATTAACTTAGCAGCGATTGATCACATCATTGAAGCCCGCGAAGCCAAATTGATTTATATGATTGGCCAGGCCAATAACATTTCGCGCGAGGAAGTGGATGAGATGATTCGTAAACCCGAGCCCATCAATGGGCCCGGCCTGATGACGGACGAAGAGAAATTCCACCACTTGTGCTACATCATTCTGATGATGAAAGCCGATGGACGGGTGTTGAAAGAAGAAATTGATTTCTGCGAGACCATCGCCACACGCCTGGGCTATCAGAAAGGTGTGGTACGCGAATTATCCGCCCACATCTATGGCGACCCCACCGTACACGGCAACAAAGAGTTGCTGCGTCAGAAGGCGGAGCGGTTCAGGAGTTGAAATACATAGTCTTTAGATTTTCTGGCCTCTGGCAGCCGACCCGGAAGGTGGGTTGACCTTGCCCTTGTTGGTGTTGCGGGTTGGAATAAGCGCGGCCCACCAACAAAACCCCTACAGATGGACAAGAACCCGCACCTCCGGCAGCCGACCGGAAGGGGGGTTGTCCCGTAGTTGTCCCGTAGTTGTCCCGTAGTTAACCCGTAGTTGTCCCGTCTCTATAAGCAACGGATCAACTGCGGAAACAATACACCGTTTATCTGTCTCTCACTTGCTCAGAATCCGCCCAACCAGCAGCACAATAAAGAGGTTGGCCATCAGGCCCTGAATGGCTACGATATTTTTGAAGATGTCGGATGCATCCGGATAGGGCAGGTCAATGCCCGATAGGGCATAGAAGCAGAATTTAAAACAGGCGATATACGAATGCACATCGGCACGCATCTCTACGCCCAGGCCATCCTGAAAAAATACCTGCAGGAATCCCGTTAAATCCGTGAAAAAGACCATAATCATCAGGTAGATTACCGCTGCGCCCCACAACCTGTAATTGATGGTATGTACTTCAGCAAAGATGTCTACAATCATAAAGTACAGGCATACGGCCATGCCAACCAGTGCGCCTCCAAAACTGGAGGCAAGGCTGATTTTATAGGGTACCGATTGGGGGTCGAGTGGGAAAAACGGGTTGTTGGCAACGGAGCCCATTACGATACCAAAGATCATCAGGATAAACAGCAAGGCGAGCACGACCTTATTCCGGATAAAATTTTTAATCATCAGAAAGATCAGGTACACGAGCAGGGTTCCCATAGCCAACGCACCGGTTTGCAGTACGGCATCGGTAAAACCAAACCGGAACATTTCGAGGGTTGGAACAATCAGTAACGTATAGGTAATAAAGGCTAACAACAAGATAAGGAGGCGCACATAGTCTTTTTCTTTTTCCTTCGTCAGGGTGGCTGTTAAATTCAGGGATGTCATTTTCGCGGGCATAGGTTACAAGGTGTAAGCGTTGGGTACAAATTATTTTCAGGAAGTTATTCCCAGGTTTAAATATACAGATTGCCCTGAAACTGCAACCCGATGTTGTGTGCCCTGCATATTGGGCAAATATGTCGAAAGTCTGTATTGCCGGATGATGCCGGTCATCGAC
>CAZOYJ010000079.1:0-3918 GCA_964583905.1 uncultured Roseivirgaceae bacterium | reverse complement strand
GTACTGCGATTACATTTATTCACGCATAAAGCATGCGAATTAAACGTTTAAACATACCATTATGAAAACTGGAAAAGCCCTATTAGCTGTAGCAGCCGGAATAGCTGCTGGAGTTGTAATCGGTGTTCTGTTTGCGCCCGACAAGGGCATCGACACCCGCAAGAAGATCACTAAAAAAGGAAAAGACCTGGCAAACGAAGTGGAAGACAAAATCGAAAAAAAGTTTGATAACCTGATGAAATCCATTTCCGGAAAATTTGTACATGTAAAAAATGATAAAGAATCACGCAAACCCGAACTAGCCGAAATGTAAGTCGAAGTAATTTCAAAAAAATGAACTGGGACGCGACCCATACCGAAAACAAATACCTGCACATCTCCAGCCGCGCTTTTAATGCACGGGGTGAAATGCCGCGGAAATACACCTGCGAAGGTATCAACGTGAGTCCGCCCCTCGAGATCAAAGGAATTCCACGGGATACCCGGAGCCTTGCCATCGTGGTGGAGGATCCGGATGCGCCTAGGGGAACCTGGACCCATTGGGTGGTGTGGAATATTCCGCCCACCCATGTTCTTCTTGAAGGTGACGTGCCGGGCGTACAGGGTGTAAATGATTTTGGGGTAAAGGTTTACGGAGGCCCCTGTCCGCCTGCCGGCACCCATCACTACCATTTTAAAGTGTATGCCCTCGACACTCTGTTGAACATTCCGCCTGATTCCACCCGGTTCCAGCTTGAATTTGCCATGGATAATCACCTGTTGGCTTATGGCGAACTGGTTGGCCGTTACCGGAAGAGCCGGCACCATACATTTGCCTGAGCAGGCCACCACAGGCTTGGTTCAATACAACTTGACGATTATCAGCGCCACTTCCTGACGGGAGTCATTATGCCAATACGGGTACCAAGCTACCTTGCCTGCAGCTTAATAATTTCCAACAATGCCCTTTTCACGCTACCAGACCTGGATTTGGCTCATTGGCTTTGCGCTGATGAGCCTGGTCTTTTCCATTGAATTACTGGCCCAGATGCTGGTAACGGTAGCGTATATTGCCCTGGCCGGGTATACGTTCTGGTTGACGGAGAAAAAAGGGCAGTTGCTTTTTGTCGGATTTGCAACTACTGGCTTTATGGTCATGGGTTATGCGGGCGTAGTGGATGCGGTTGTTTCGGCCAATCAGTTAACCGTTTTTGTTAACCGGGCATTGGGAATAATCGTAGTGTGGTTTGCCTTTTACTTTACGCTACGATATCGCAAATCACGAGAAGATGAACTGCGTCAGCGCAATGAAATCCAGGAACGAAAGCTGGAAGAAGAACACCTGCGCAGCAGCCAGGAAATGTACAAAGCCATTGCCCGAAATTTCCCGGAAGGGTGGATCGGCATTTTAGATGAATCGCTAACCTATGTGTTTGCCGATGGAAAAGGGTTTAACCGTTTTGGAATCAATCCAATAAACCTGATTGGGAAGCGCTTTACCGATGCGGTAGCGGCTCCGGAGGCGGAGGGTCATTTGAAAGGGGTGCTGCAGGGTAATACCGTAACGTTCGAGATTGATTTTCAAAACAGAACATGGGAAGTAAATGCCGGTCCGTTTTTAAACGGACATCGCGGAAAGCGCATCCTCATTGTAGTCCACGACATCACTACCCTTAAGCGAACCGAAGTAGAACTGATGAAGGCGCTTGAGAAGGAAAAAGAATTGGGTGAATTAAAATCGAAGTTTGTAACCCTTGCCTCGCACGAATTTCGTACACCCCTTACCACCATTTTGTCTTCCTCCTTTTTACTGGAGAGTTATACGGGTGAACCGTATGAAAAGAAAAAAGCAACGCACATTGGCCGGATTAAACGTTCGGTTAAGATTCTTACGGAAATCCTGAATGACTTTCTGTCGCTTGGCCGGTTGGAAGAAGGGGAGATTAAAACCCGTATGGATGAGGTTGACTTTCATGAATTCACCGGGGAGTTGGTAAAAGAGTTGGAATCCCTAAGGCGTGGCAACCAGATACTGAACGTAAGGCATTCCGGTGAAGTGTATGGCGTTACCGACCGGCAGTTGGTCCGGAACATCATTTACAACCTGGCTTCAAATGCCTTTAAGTACACCCATAACGATGACGAGGTGCTTGTGGATTTAATGGTGACCGATGGGGTATTGACGGTGCGGATTGTTGATCATGGTATGGGGATTCCGCCCGAAGAACAACGGTATATATTCAAGCGGTTTTACCGGGCGCAGAATGCCACCAACATTCAGGGAACAGGCCTGGGGTTAAACATTGTAAAAAAATACGTTAACCTGTTAAACGGGTCGATAGCGTTTACCAGCACCGGGCAGGAGGGAACTGAATTTACAGTTACTATACCCGTATGCGTTGAAGCGCAACTGGATAAGGAGGTAATACAATGAGCCAGACGATATTGGTGATTGAAGACAATGCCGAGATGCGCGATAATATTGTGGGCATTCTTGAGCTTGCCCAGTATTCGGTGCTTCAGGCCGCCAATGGAAAAATAGGTGTTGAGCTTGCGCAAAAACACAACCCGGATCTTATTCTGTGCGATGTGATGATGCCCGAACTGGATGGCTACGGGGTATTGCATATTTTAAGCAAAGATCCGGTAACAACCGGAATTCCGTTTATATTTCTTACCGCTAAAACCGATCGGGTGGATGTTCGCACCGGCATGGAGATGGGTGCCGATGATTACATCACCAAACCGTTTGATGGATCGGAATTGTTGAAAGTTATCGAAGTAAGGTTGCATAAACTAAGCATGTTGAAATCATCGCTGGAGGGGAAAGTACAGGATATTGATGTTTTCTTTTCACGGGCCCGGCAACTAAAGGACTTTCAGCGGCTATCAAAAAACCGCCAGTTACGAAAAATCAAACGCAAGGATTTTCTGTTTATGGAAGGTTCCGAACCCAATGATTTGTATGTCATTCATAAGGGTATCATAAAAACCTACATGACTACACAGGATGGAAAGGAGTTGGTAACTGGAATTCATAAACCCGGTGACTTTATTGGTTTTATACCCCTCATTGAGCAGGCACCGTATAATGAATCGGCTATGGCCCTCGAAGATGCAGAAGTGTACCTGATTCCAAAAGAAGATTTCATGACGTTGATTTATTCCAACCATGAAGTGGCCAGGAAATTTATCAAACTTCTGACCGATGACTTATACGAGGCCGAACAACGGTTGATGGAGATGGCGTACCAATCGGTACGGCAACGGGTGGCCAATACATTGTTAAAAATCTGTGAACAGGTTTGCGATCCGGAGCAAGGAAAATTTATTGTCATGGCGCGCAGAGATATTTCCGGGATGGTGGGCACGGCCACCGAATCGTTGAATCGCACGTTGGCGGATTTCCGGGACGAAGGATTGCTGGAGCTTTCAGAAGCAGGTATTAAACTGATTGATAAAAAGAAGCTGGAGCGGATTGCCCGGTGATAATTCCAGGTATTTCTTAATTTCCAGTTCGCTTGTTGCATACGACATCCGAATACTCAAATAATGACCACCGTTCTAATGGATGGTGTGCTCCATTGCGCAGTTGATGGATTTACGCAATAGTTCCAGGCTTCAGGTTATGGCTAACCTTAAACCCGGAACAAACCAACCCAAAATTATTTTGAAGGGAATTTTTTCAACGCTTTGATCACCACAAATGAACCCTCGCCATATCCTTCTTTGGAAGGTTGAAATGCCTTAATGTTTTCCAACACACCGAACAAAGTTTGCCGGAAGGTGAAATGCCGGAAGCCGGCATCTGAGAGTTCATTCACCAGTTTATCTACCGAGTAACAATTAGGGTGTTGATAAAAGGAACTTTCCTGGTTCTTTTGCGCACACTGCTTTCCGGTCAAGCTGTTTCTATCCATGAATCCCACGATCAAGGCG
>CAZOYJ010000078.1:0-15034 GCA_964583905.1 uncultured Roseivirgaceae bacterium | reverse complement strand
ATAAAACCATTGCCACCAGCCATTTTGCCGGGGGCATGTACTTGCTGCAAATCCAAACCAAAGAAACCATTGCGATAAAGAAAGTAATTGTAGCCCACCAGGGTAATTAAGCAGTAGACTATTCGGTTTCAGGGCAACCGTTTTTGCCCTGAAACCTAAACCTGGTGGTTGCACGAATCATTGGCTTAACCTATTTTTGAACACCCAAACCCGACCCTCTGAATGGAAATCTTTCTTCAGGCCGATACCTGGCTCGCCCTATTAACCCTCACGTTCTTTGAGATTATCCTGGGTATCGACAACATCATTTTCATTTCCATTATCTCCAACCGCCTGCCGGTGGAGATTCGTGCCCGTACCCGCAACATGGGCCTCATGCTGGCTATGGGCGTGCGGGTGGTGTTGCTGTTGGGCATTACCTGGGTAATTGGGTTTACCGAACCCCTGTTTACCATTGGCGATATTGTTCCGGAATTTCTGTACGATTTTGTAAGCGAAGAGCACGGCTTCAGCGGCCGCGACCTGATCCTGGGCTTTGGCGGATTATTCCTGATCGCGAAAAGTACCCGCGAAATCAATCATGAAATTGAGGGCGAAGGCGAAGACGGTGTGCCTACCGCTACCAAGGCAAAGGTGAATGTACCGGCCATCATTGCCCAGATCATCCTGATCGATATCATCTTTTCATTCGATTCCATCCTGACGGCCGTAGGATTAACCAAACAGGTCCTCATTATGATCGTTGCCGTGATTATCTCCATTGGCATTATGATGGTGTTTGCCGGAAAGATCAGTGAATTTATTTCCAAGCACCCGTCTATGGAAGTGTTGGCCCTTGGCTTCCTCATCCTCATCGGGTTCATGCTCTTCCTGGAGGGTTTACATTATGAAATTCCAAAAGGGTATATCTATTTTGCCGTAGCCTTTTCCCTGCTCATTGAAATGGTAAACATCCGGGTACGAAACAAGCGAAAACGAAACAAGGCCGAAGCGAAGGAAAAAGAAAAGGAAACCGAGCAGGCGCAGGCGGATAATCCTAACGCCAACCAGGAAACTGTGGAAGTAAATGCCTGAGTTAAATCGCTCCTACCCCATCGGGAAATTTATTCCGAAAGAAAATTATTTACCGGAAGAGCTTAACGGGTTCGTGGAGCAGATTGAATCCCTCCCGGAAAAGCTGGAGAATGCTTACCGGCAGTTGACGGTCGAACAATTGGATCTTCCGTATCGCCCGGGCGGCTGGACAGCCCGGCAGGTTATGCATCACCTGGCCGACAGCCACATGAATGCGTATATCCGGTTCAAGTGGGCGCTCACCGAAGACACACCCCTGATTAAAGCGTACGATGAAAAAGCCTGGGCCGTAACGCCTGAAACAAAAGCTGACCCGCAACTTTCTATAAACCTGGTTCGGGCGCTTCATAAAAAATGGACTTTGCTGCTGCGCTCCCTTTCCGCTGCCGACTTGCAAAAACAATTCATTCATCCGGAGACCAACCAGCATATTCCCCTCAACCGGATGATTGCCCTGTATGCCTGGCACGGAGAACATCACCTGGCACACCTCAGATTGATTTTAGCTTGACGATTAATATGAAATCTGAAATTAAAATAAAGTGGACTACACCCCGCCTTTCTTCCTGTTCAACGCACACCTGGAAACCATTTACCCGGCCATTGCCAGACGTGTTCCCCTGAAACCGTACCAGCGTGAGCGAATCGCTACACCCGATGATGACTTTCTTGACCTCGATTGGTTAACCCAAAACGCTTCGAGGTTAGTCGTAATCTCGCACGGGCTGGAAGGCAATACCCACCGCGCGTATATGAAAGGAATGGCGAGGGCATTTTTTGATCATGGATTTGACGTACTCGCCTGGAACTATCGCGGTTGCAGCGGAGAAATAAACCGACAGCTTCGCTTCTACCACAGTGGCGCCACCGATGACCTGGATACGGTTATTCATCATGCCGTTCGTACGGGAAAGTACACGGCCATTAACCTGATTGGATTTAGCCTGGGTGGAAACCTGACGTTGAAGTACCTGGGCGAGCCGCGAACCCGAACACCTTTGCTTAAAAAAAGTGTAGTCCTTTCCGTACCGATGGAGTTGCACACCAGTTGTCTTGAAATTTCAAAACGTGAAAACTGGATGTACACGCAACGCTTTCTGAAAAGCCTCCGTGAAAAAGTAATTGAAAAATCCAAAGTAAGGAACGACCTGAATGTAAACGGCTTGTCGAAAATCAAAACCTTGTTGGAATTTGATGACTTCTTTACCGGGCCGATCCATGGGTTCAAAAACGCCATCGACTATTATGAGCAGTGTAGCTCACTCGGTTTCTTAGAAAAAATCAGCATTCCTACACTCATCCTAAACGCCAAAAATGATCCCTTTCTGAGCCCGGAGTGTTATCCGCACGAGTTGTTAAAAAATCACCCTCGTTTAATGCTGGAAACCCCATTGCGGGGCGGGCATGTTGGGTTTACCCAATTCCATGAAAATGGTTTATATTGGTCGGAACAGCGCGCCTTGCACTTTATAAACCATGATTGAACGCTACAGCCTTACCGCCTCGGCCAACACACTGAAAGAACGCTTCGCCATTGAGGTACCAGGATACTACCAGCCGCGCTATAATGCTGCCCCAACCCAATTGCTGCCCCTGATTACGAGTGAATCGCCACAAGGTATTTCCGTATTTTATTGGGGGCGCCCACCCGAGTGGGCCCGCAATAAATCACTCAGTGAGCGGATCATTAACCTGAAAGCAGAAAACCTGGCCGAGCGGCCCGTGCTGAAAAGAACGTTGATGAAATACCGGTGCATTATTCCGGCCGATGGGTTTTATGCCTGGAAAAAACTGGGCAAGAAAACTGCCATACCGCACCGGTTTGTTACCGACCAGCCTGTTTTTTCCATGGCAGGTTTGTGGGAAGAATTTGAAGACGAAGCCGGCAACACCATGCACACGTTTATCCTGATTACTATACACGCCAATGAAACCGTTAGCAAAGTAACCGACCGTATGCCGGTAATTCTGAATAAAAAAAGTGAGGCTGTTTGGTTGAATAATGCTGCCGCAGAAGTCGATCTGCTTAATCTGCTCATTCCGTATCCTTCTGAAAAATTCAATCTGTATACGGTTTCGCCCCGGATCAATGAAATTAAAAACGATGCACCCTCATTGATTCTACCTACCCCACCAGCCGATCAATTTGGCAACCTGACGTTGTTTGATTAACGTAAAATCTATTGCCACTTCACGAGGTGTTCCCTTAGCTCTGCGGCCAAAATATAACGTATTTATCTGAAAAGACTTGGGCTTTCACCTATTGTTTACGATATCATCTCTCCGCGATCTCTGCGTAACCTCTGCGGTTTCTATCGTTCTCTGCGCTAAAGAGTATTTACTTTGCTGGAAAGACCTGGAACTTTCACCCACCCGATAACCGTCACTTAAAACCCATCGTCTTCGTCCTCCTCTTTAGCAGCAGGATCGGTTGTGGCTTTGGGTGTCTTGGCAGGCTTGGGCGACTTATTCTTTTTTCCGAATAATGAAAATTTCTTCTTCGCTTTAACCGGTTCAGCGGCAGCGGCACTATCCACCGGCCGATCATCAAACTCATCAAAGTTATATTCATCCAGATCGGGCGAATACTTTTGCTCAGGAACATCCGTCTCCTCCCCGGCTTTCTTTTTCTTCTTAAACAGATTACTGAAGAAACCCTTGATGCCTTTCTTTTTCTTCGCTTCCGCTTCCTTAGCCTCAGCTTCCATTTTAGCCAGGCGTACATCGGGTAATACCAGTACATCGCGGAGGTACCACAGGTAATTGCCCTGTTCCACATTAAAGCCAACTTCCTTAATATGGTATTGTGGTTTTGCGGGCACACCGGCAACATAAACCCGCTCGTACCGGCCGGTGGTTTCATTGAATGCAATGCTATCGGGGTATGAATGCTTTAAAACACGCACTTCGCGGTCAACGCTGATGACATACGGTTCATCACTCGCCAGGCTGTCGGCAGGTGCTGCATCGATGTCAACAATATAGGTACTGTCAATTACCGAACGGGCGGCTTTATCCAGATCGGATGCTAGCGCTAACGAATCATCCATCAACAAAGAATCGGGAACAACCGGTTGTACTGGTTTAACTTCAACGGTGGCAAGGCTCCTGGTTTTCTTTTTATAGCTAACGGGTTCAGCGATCAGGTATTTGGTTTTACTGGCCGAAGCTAATTTTGGCGTACCGTCTTCATTAAAATAGCTGTACTTCTGCCGCAAGGCTTCCTTATCGTAAATGAAGGCACTTTGATAGGCAGGACAAACTACTTTCTGGGTACACGCACCCATAAGCAACAGGATTACCAGCAAGACTATAGAAGGCCTGAGCATGTTAGTGGTCAACAGACAAAAATAGTGAAATAAATCAGAAGTAATCCGAAAACGACTCTAATTGTAACCCACTGATAATCAAAATATTTGACTATTGATGCTGATGTAAAACTTTTAAAGGGATAATTCCATTTAATACCCAAAGAAATACCGCTTCAGGATGATAACCAGGCAAATCAGAAACATGATGATGGCAATTTTGTTGATCGTATGCATAGCCCGGATATTAAATCCTGCCGGACGAGAAGCATCTTTTTTCCGGAAAAAATACCCAAATACTTCACCGAGCTGAAAGAATTCCTTCAAACGACTGTTTTTATTGGATGGCTGTGTGCTCATAGGATAAGTTCAAAGTTGATCCATCGTTTCCGGTACAAACCAATTACCGTCTTCTTTAATTAAACCGATCAGTTCATCAACAGCCTTTGCCGAAGGAACGTTTCGTTTCACCACTTCTTTTCCACGATACAGCGTAATGCGGCCCGGACCCGAACCAACATAACCATAATCGGCATCGGCCATTTCACCGGGTCCGTTTACAATGCAGCCCATAATGCCGATCTTAACACCTTTTAAATGATCGGTGCGTTTGCGTATCATCGCTGTCGTCTCCTGCAAATCAAATAAGGTGCGGCCACACGAAGGACATGAGATATACTCCGTCTTGGACATGCGGTTTCGCGTGGCCTGCAAAATCCCGAAAGCGGTTTTGTTACAGGTGTCGGCCCACTTCAGTTGTTCCTCTTTTGATTCGTTTCCGGATACCCCCAAAATAATTCCATCACCAAATCCATCAATAAACAACCCGCCTATATCGGTTGCCGCATACAAGCGAAGGCGATCTTCATCCGGATTGTGATAGGTCTGTTGAATAATTACCGGAACATTAACCTGTTGCTCAACCAACATAAAGAACAACCGCCTTAGCTCGGCCATGGCGTGTGTGTTTGTGGTGTGCATAACCGCAACGGTGGTTGTACCATTGCTTAGTGCAGCAACGAGTTCGTTATCCAACTCCTGCACATTGAATCGCACAAAGTTTATTTCAGAATGAAAGCGTGCAGAGGTAAGTAATTCAGCTTTCGAAAGCATCGGAAGCTTGTTTACTTGATCTTCAGCAGTAAGCCAAACCGGGTAATCCAGAATTTCTTTTAACCCGTTGGGCAGCATAAACGGGATAGGCCTGGCCCCGGTGTATACATAATCTGCGCCCTGATCATTCATTCGCCACTTATCCGGTTCGGGCAAGTAAAAGTGCCCGATGCACCGTAAGTCTTTGTAGTCCGAAATTTCAACCTGGCGGAGATCGGCAATCACCCGCGGCACATGGTGCCCGCCTCCGATATTGGCCACTTCACGCGTTACTCTCCGGTTATACGAAAATGGATCAATGGGCGACTCCTGAATAGGTTTGATCGGATCATGCCCCGCACGATTGGTATAGCGATCCACCAACATCCGGGCAACGGGCGCTTCGGCTTCAGGTTCTTCCGTAAGAGAAACGCGTACCGTATCGCCCAGTCCATCTTCCAGCAAGGTACCTATGCCTACCGATGATTTTATTCTTCCATCTTCACCATCACCGGCTTCTGTAACCCCAAGGTGAAGCGGGTAGGGCTTTAAGCCTTCCTCATCCAACTTTTGCACGAGCAGGCGGTAAGCTTGTACCATAATCTGCGGGTTGGAGGCTTTCATCGACAAGACAATATTATAGTATTGCAGGTCTTCGCAGATGCGCAAAAACTCCAGTGCCGATTCCACCATACCGAGCGGTGTATCGCCATAGCGGCTCATAATCCGATCAGACAATGAACCATGATTGGTACCGATGCGCATGGCCGTACCGTATTCCTTACAGATTTCTACAAGCGGAGAAAATTTTTGACGTATCCGATCTAGCTCTGCCTGGTAAGTTTCACCCGAATACTCTATTACTTCAAACTTTTTCTTATCGGCATAATTACCAGGGTTAATCCGGACTTTTTCAACCAGACGTGCCGCCAGTTCGGCAGCATTGGGGGTGAAATGAATATCGGCTATAAGCGGAACGGTATACCCCCGTTGCCGCAGTTCTTTCTTAATCACCTCCAGGTTTTGGGCTTCCTTTAAACTGGGTGCTGTAATGCGCACATACTCACACCCCGCTTCCACCATCCGGATAGTCTGCTCCACCGAACCTTTGGTGTCCATCGTGTCTACGGTGGTCATCGATTGGATGCGGATGGGGTTATCCCCGCCCATGGGCAAATCGCCAATGTGTACTTCCAGGGTCTTTCTCCGGCTATATTCCACCAGGCTGTTACAATAGTGTTTCAGGGAGGCTACAATAGTGTTCACGAATTCAGGTTTGGTGCAAAGTTAACCGATACGGCCGGTATTTTGTTCAGGAGTTTCACCAATCAAATATCGCCCAATTGGGGCCGGATGAGGATCTCTTCTACCACGCTTCTGGGGGAAAGGGCGAATACGGCATACATCATATCGGCTACGTCTTCCACCTTCATGAAACGCTCTTCGGGTAAAGCAACGCCATCCCAACTGGCCGTTTTGGTAGCGCCTGGCAGTACCGCGGTAACCCGGATACCCTCCGGCTTAAGTTCTTCTCGCAGGCACCTGGTCATGCCCAGCAAAGCCGACTTGGTAATGGCATACGAGCCTCCATTGGGATACGGTTTTATACTGGCAATGGAACACATGCTAAAAATATGACCCGACCGGGTTTGCTTCATCAGCGGCAACATGCCCCGCGTAAGGTGGTAGGCACTGAACAGGTTGGCTTGCATCATATCCTCCAGCACACCTTCTGCTTCGGTGGCGATGGAACCCGGAACAAAATACCCGGCATTGTTAACCAGCACATCAACCGGCCGGTTGAGCGATACCACAAAATCGATAAATGATTTAACCTGGATTTTATCGGAAACATCCGCACGGAGGGTGAACACCGCACCCTTATCCGACAGTTCGGTTTTCAGGTTGTCCAGATCAACTTGCTTCCGGGAACAGGTGGCTACATCAAAACCATTGGCCATAAATTTTTCAATTATCGCCCGCCCGATGCCTTTCGTTCCTCCGGTTATCACCAATAATTTATTCATTTCGTAAGGATTGTTATTTTTGGGTATCTTTAGCAAGATAGTGATATCGACTGATTTGTACATTCACCTGACGTAAAAGCGGCTATGGCATTCCGGAAAAGTAACATCGAAATTTCATGAAAGAAGTTGGTCGTTATTTTATTTTCCTGAGGAGCCTGTTCATTAACCGGGAGTCGTTTAAAACCCACTATAAGCTTACTATCGATGAGTGCGTACTGATCGGTTTGAATTCCATCTTCCTGTTTGTACTGGTGTCTACGTTTATCGGGGCGGTAACAACGGTTCAAACGGCTTACAACCTGGTGGCGCCCTACATTCCGAATTATGTCATCTCCCAGGTGGTGCGTGAAATGACCGTACTGGAATTAGCGCCCACCATAATGGCAATTATCTATGCAGGAAAAGTGGGTAGTAGCATGGCCGGTAACCTGGGCACGATGCGCATTACGGAGCAGATCGATGCCATTGAAGTGATGGGCATCAACTCTATTAATTACCTGGTGCTTCCTAAAATTGTGGCCTCCATTCTGATGTATCCCATGCTGGTTATCGTGGCAGGTGTATGCTCCTTATTAGGAGGCTACCTGGTAGGCGTGTTAACCGGTATCATTACTCCTACTGAATACATTTATGGTATCCGTTATTATTTTAATGACTTTACCGTAATGTTTGCCTTGATTAAAGCCTTTGTCTTTGCCTTCCTGGTTTCATCCATTTCATCATTTAAAGGTTATTATACGGAGGGTGGTGCGCTTGAAGTTGGGATTTCCAGCACCAAAGCTGTAACCTCTAGTGTCATCGCCATTCTGATTGCGGATTATCTTCTCGCCCAATTGCTTCTGTCAGTATGATTGAAATTCAACACATATCGAAATCGTTTGGCGATAAGCAAATCCTGAAAGATATCAGTGGTGTTTTTGAAAAGGGAAAGCCAAACCTGATTATCGGGGCTTCCGGAACGGGAAAAAGTGTTTTATTGAAATGCATCGTTGAACTGATTAAGCCTGATGTTGGGGGGGTATATTTCGATAATCGCAATTTCACCGATGGTGATCGCCATGTGAAAACCGAAATCAGGCGTGAGATCGGGATGCTCTTTCAGGGCGGAGCGCTGTTCGATTCAAAAACCGTAGAAGAAAATGTTCGCTTCCCGCTGGACATGCTGGCGGTTATGCCAAGAGACGAAAAAGACGACCGCGTTAACCTGGTGTTAAACCGGGTAGGCTTAAAAGGTGCCAACAAAAAAATGCCTTCCGAACTGAGTGGGGGTATGCGAAAGCGGGTGGGCATTGCACGGGCTATTGTTAATAACCCCCGGTATTTGTTTTGCGATGAGCCCAACTCCGGCCTTGATCCGCAAACCTCCATCCTGATTGATGAGCTTATCCACATCTTAACTACCGATTATGACACCACCACGATAGTGGTTACGCACGACATGAATTCGGTAATGGGTATCGGGGAAAATATCATGTTCATGTATAAGGGTGAAAAGCTATGGGAAGGCACCAAAGATGATATTACCCATTCGGGCGTAAAGGAACTGGACGATTTTGTTTTTGCCAACAAGGCAATGAACGCTATGCGTAATCAGTAAGCATCAGAACTTGAACCACGCATATCCCTGCACTTGATAGGTGCTGAGTACGGTAAGCATGGAAGTAGCTATTCCAATATCTTTTGATAGTTTATTTCGGTCAATATTTCTGACCATCAAGGATTGCCCGCAGATAAACAACTGCACCCCGGCAGCCTTCAGGGCACTGTACAACTCCAGGTTTAGATTGTCGGTGCCATATTTTTTCCGGTAACTTTCATTGTCCATAGTTGTGTAGGCCGCTTCGTTATGGATGGCAACAATCACTTTTATTTTTTCTTTTGGCACACCACCAATGCTGTGCAGGTTAATCATGCGGGCGATGTTATTTAACCCAAAATTTATTTCACCGGGTTTATCACTTCCACCAGCCAGATCAACTACAATTTTGTAATCCAGGGTTGGGTCTGGCTTCTCTACGGCATCCGGAATATCATAAATGCCGCCATAGTTTTTGATTACAGGAAATTGTTGTGTTTGCGCAAACAAGTTCGTTACAGCAATACAAAAGAAAATTAAAATTCCAGGTTTCATGTTTAATGGATTTAAAATGGCTATTGACTTTTCTGGTACGGTAATTCAATAAAGAATGTCGTTCCTGCATTCACGTTTGATCCAAAATAAATCCTCCCTCCCATCTGTTCAATGCCCTGCTTGGCAATGGCTAACCCCAATCCCGATCCGGATTTTTTAGTACTGAAATGGGGTAAGAAGATTTTATCCTGCAAGGGTTCATCGATGCCTGCGCCATTATCCGAAAATGAAATCTGAACCTGGTTATCGCTTAGGCTTATGTTCACCTGGATGACCGGTTTCCTTGCAGGATGTGCAGCCTGAATACCGTTCAACAACAGGTTTGAAAAAATCCGGCTTAATAACTGTTCATCAGCAAGTATGTATATAGTATCCGCCTCCGTTGTGAAATCTATCGTTGCCGCTTGTTTGTGCAGCGTTAGCCCGCGTTTTAATAAATCAACCAACTCCACTTCCTGCATCACCGGCTCAGGCATTTTGGCAAAAGCGCTGAACGAAGAGGCAACGCCATCCAGGGTATCCACCTGGGATAGAATTGAAGCAACCGCCTTCTGAAATTTCTCAAATTTTTGCGGGTCATTGTCTGATAACCGCTCCAGTTTCTGAAGGGTTAACTTTATAGGAGTAAGCGGGTTTTTAATTTCATGGGCTACTTGCTGGGCAATTTCGCGCCAGGCGCGCTCACGCTGCGTGCGTTCCAGTTCTTTTTTGTTTTCACTCAGGGTTGCCAGCATCTGGTTATACTCTTTAACCATCAAGCCAATTTCATCGTCTGCATGCCATTCGAGGGGCTTGTTGGAGTGCGTTAGTGAAATCCGCCCTAACTTTTGGGTGATCATGTGCAGTGGAAAGGTAAGCCATTTAGAGACCCAATACGAAATAACCAGCAGCACGATAAATACCGCAGTAAAGATGGAGAGTATGTTGGCCAACACGGTGATCTGCATTTTTTCCAGCAGGTAGGCCGATTGAAAAAATGGAAAGGCCGCTACACCTTTCAGGGTGCCGTCATCGGGGGCATATAATCCGGCATACGCCATGTAATACTGTAACTTTCCAACTTGTTCATCGGCAATAAAAACCGCATCACCATTCCGTATCCTCATTAAGGCCTGTGGATTTATAAATGGTGACAAGAGCTGGTTTTCAAAAATTAACGGTTGGCTGGCCAGCAGCAAGCGCCCGTCAGGTGAAAACAGATTCGCATCCAGATTGGATACTTTAGCGAGTTGCGCAAAACTCTGTTCATATACCGGGTCGCCCTGTGGGGCTGGTTCGCTTAGTAGGGCGCTGAACTCATTGGAAAAATTTCTTGCTTTCAACAAGTACTCAGCATTCAATTGCGCCTGGTTTGATTTAGCCGTTAGTCCTAGGGTTATGACACTCACTGCAATGAGGGGGACAAAAAAAGATAAATTCAGAATCAGTTGAATGCGGGTAGACATCATCAATCGTTCGTGGCGCAAAAAGTCAACCACACCTACAATAAGTAAGTACACCATAATAACGCTTAGCCCCAGGATCAATAAAAAGGAAAAATCGGCCAGCACAAATGTTATGGTCTGAGCCGGAGAAGAGACAACAACGGTTCGGCCGCTGGCGTCAGCAATTCCAATGTGGAGGTAATCGCCCCGCTTTACCCCACTGCCGAACAGCCGCGTATCGGTCAACATATCCGCATAGGCACGGTAGTTAAAATTTCCTGACCGAAACTGAATTTCATCACCTGAAAAAACGCCATAACTAAAATCCTGTGCCCGGTAAGCCTGTTGAAACCGGTTATCGACCAAGAGTTCGGGATATACATTATCCGGAATAATTCGCTTTAGGTTTAACTCCAGAATAATATGTCCTGCGGGCAATTCATTTCGTTTTACCGGTATCACTGCAAAATATTTCCGGGCCGATTCACGATTGGGTTGATTGACAAAATAAACACCGGTGTATGGAGTGCTGATCCAATTTTTGCTGTTCGCATCCAGCCAGGTTTGAAAATCCATGTTGAGGTCTTCATCCAATGCATCACCCTGGGGACCATACAAATGAATCTCCGATGTATATTTATTGAAATACCCCGGTATAAAAATCTGCCGCACTTTTTGGCGCACGGCATCCTTACTGGCAAACGGACCCGTTAAACGGGTTTGAATAAACAAATCCCCGCTGATTTTTTCATAGGCCTCACCCAGCAGAAATTCGCCAAAATCATCCCGATCGATTAAAAACGCATTCGCAAACCGGAGTTGATCCTGGAGCTTTCTTGCCTTGTTGAAATGTAAAACAGCATCCAGGCTGCTCATCGAAAAGGCCACGATGGTAAGGAAGAGGTAGATAAACGAAACGTACCGGAATTGTTGCAGTGACTTGTACACGTTAAAAGTACTCACCAATATTATGTAGGTCAAACCGATCAACAAGGAAACCAGGTAAACTTGCCCGCTGGCTGTATTGATGAGCACAAACAATAAGCCGCCCACCAGTAAGCTTATTCCAACATGCTTGATTTCTTTGTTACTGGTGAGTAATCGTAAAAATACATGGATGAAGAAAAATGAACTGATCCAGGAAATAATAACCGAAAGGAAAGCCAGGCCTCGAAGCGCATCAAAATAAATCGACTCCGAGATATTAAGCGTTAAACTTGAATTATTATAGATGGTTTGGATGACCACAAAGGGGAAAAGTACTCCAAACAAAATAGCTACTACTGAAATTATAGATACAACCCACTTTATAGTTCCTGTTTGTAAAATATTTCGAAGGCCTTTAAAACGATAATAGTTTCTGAAAAGGAAAAGGCAGAGTAATGCCAAAGCAAAAACATTCAGCACAAGGTCGCCTAAGGATGGGTTAAAATAGGAAGAGGCAAAATACTTCGGATCAAAAACAACGCTATCGACATACGCTGCCGGAAAGCGTAACCCGATCATCAGCATACGAAAAACGATGAGTAATGCTGCCAACAACAGAACCGTACTCCCGGGGTATTTGTCGCCAAACCGGTGTGCCCTTCGAAAGAAAAGAGCAAAAAAGAGAATAATAAAAAGCGAAAGACTAAAAACACTCCATTCACCATAGCGGGAGTTTGCCGTTTGTACGGCAGGCAAATGAATTTTGAAAACCGGCATATCGCTTACCCAAACTTCCTGCCCTTGCGGAACATTGGGTTCGAGTACCAACGCCTCATAGGTATCGAACAATCGTTTATTCCAATACGGCTCCAGGTACTCATTCTGGATTTTGTAGTGGACGTACAGGGGGATAATGGCAAAAAGACTTCTTCGATTATCCAACGGCCACTTTCGAATCAGGAAATCGCCCGCCCCGGTTTTGATGTGTTTTATTTCGAACGCATCGAGTACCAGGCGTACCCCGGGTAAAAATTGATTCCCCGTCCACTGAACAATCTCTGATCCATCAGTAATAAAAAAATCAACTTCATGGTATGACCGGATTTCAACGCTACCGGGGCCTGCACCTTGTTGTCGCCATGCTTCCGAATGATCCTCCAATTCGAGCAGCAACGATTCTATTTTTGCAGACACTTGGTTAGCTAAATAATCCTGGCTAACCGGGTTGCTGTTCAGGTATGTAAACACAACTCCGCCTCCCAGGCTCAGGATTACCGCCACGAAAAGAAAAAAATCTGCTTTGCTTTGCAAAACCAACCGCATCCAATAAAGTTAAGAAATAACTTTATTGCGCATACCGGGAATCGTATTGGATACCGCCAAATAGGTAGAGATAAATAATTCGCGAGTACCGGTAGTTCAGGGGGGCGATAAGGATCATAAAACCAATGACTATTCCAATGTAGACCCATTCCGATTGCACACCCAACACATACAACAACAACCCAATAAGAGTTATAAAGGCAACCGTAAGGCCATACCCCACATACATGGCGCCCTGGTAATAGCCCGGTTCTGGTTCAAGCCGCACACTGCAATGCGGGCACTGCTCATTCATGACATTAAATTTCGAAAGCCGGGTAACGGGAAAGGTAAACATACTACCCTTGCGGCATCGTGGGCACTTACCCAGCAGCAGGGCCTTGCTGTAGCTTACGTGCATTATTCCGGCTGTTTTTGTACCATACATACCCCAATACCATAACCGCCAGGTAGGGCAAACTGAGTAAATAAAGAATGCCTGTATTTATACCGGCCGCTATGCCGATGTCGCCACTGCTCACATTGTTCTCCAATTGGGTTCGACACATGGCGCATTGCGCCCACGAAACCACAGGAGAGCTGAATGTCAATAAAACAACTGCAAGAAATCTGATCATGACGGATAATACGGACTAATCATCAAATATACGATTACACCGGTTACGGCAACATATAACCAAAGCGGAAATGTATAGCGGGCCAAATTCTTGTGCCGCTCAAAATTACCGGAAAGGGCCCGACCCAGCGTAAACAACACAAACGGGACTACCAATACCGATAAAACAATATGCGTAATCAGGATAAAAAAGTATACATACCGCATTGTTCCTTCTCCGCCATAAGGCGTTGAATCGCTGGTCATATGATAGATTACGTACATCACCAAAAAAGCTGCTGACAACCCGATGCAAGCTTTCATCAGGTACTCATGCAGGCTTTGTTTCTTGTTACGAATGGCCACATATGCGATGATGAGCAACACGGCCGTGAGACCATTAATACTTGCATAGATGGGCGGCAGGAAGGTGAAATTGTAACCATCAATTTTTACCCTGAAGAGTATCGCCACCAATACCGGTACAAGTATTGAAATGGCAATAATCAGTTTTCTGTACGGCTCCTGGCGTTCCATGGTTAATAGTTCTTTAAAATAATGGCTATCTCCGTAAGCAGGCGGTCGAGGTCCTCCCGGTTTTCCGAAATATAGTAGCCGCGAATCCTGCGCTGATGATCAACAAGCACAAGGTCATTTGGTTCTTTCAAAAAGAGGAAACATTTTTTCCATTGCTCGGATTTATCGCGGGAAACATAAATCAGTTGATCGGAGGCTATGGAAACATCCGTTTCTTTTTCTATTGGCAACACCGTCCATAAGCGCGTTTTCTCTAATGTGAAATCAGCGGTAATCCGCGCAAACGGATTTGCCCCATTTGCAGCTCCGAAATAATACAGGGTAAGGCTGTCGGTTGAAGTCCACAGCAACGGTTGAAGTACCTGCTCAGGTATTCGATAAGGCTTGTCTGTTTCAAGGTAGGGACAATCAGCCGGTACAACATCAACCCCTGATGCAAAGAGGGGCTCCACTTCAAATTGATTTCTCCCAAAAATTTTCAGAAACAAGAAAACGAGGGCTGGCAGCGCCAGTGCAAGCATCAGATAAACAACCTTTTTTCCCTTCATCACCAGCAAAAAGAAAGGCTTAAGCAGAAACTTAAGCCTTCCGGATTA
>CAZOYJ010000077.1:14248-15210 GCA_964583905.1 uncultured Roseivirgaceae bacterium | reverse complement strand
CCGAATATCGTTTGGTTTGGCGAGCTGGTACCGATGATTGAAGTTGCGGCTCAATTTGCCGGTATGGCCGATATTTTTTTGGTGGTGGGTACTTCGTTGCAGGTTTATCCGGCAGCCGGATTACTGAATTATGTGCGGTACGATGTGCCTAAATTCCTGATTGATCCTAACTTGCCTGCCATTCACCCCCGGCAACACCTGGAAATGATAAAAGATAAGGCCAGCACCGGACTGGAACGATTGAAACCTAAACTACTTGACTTGCTATGATTTTAGTACTGGATGTAGGCAACTCTGATATAACCATAGGCTTGAGCGATCGGGAAGCCTGGCTTCATGTTTGGCGCATTCCGTCAGTAGCCGATAGACCTGAGCTTTTTTACGGAATAAAAATCCGCGATTATTTTTTTGAAGCCGGTTTGCAGATTTCGGATGTTGAAAAAATTGTACTGAGCAGTGTTGTGCCCGACCTTACGGATAAAATTATTAACGTTACCGTTACCCTGTTTGAAAAAAATCCCATTGTACTGGGCCCCGAAGTGTATCCGAAACTTCCCATACAGGTATTGAATCCGTATGAAATAGGTTCTGACCTGGTGGCGAATGCAGTTTCGGCCTATCATTTATTTAAGGCGAACTGTGTAGTTGTTGATTTTGGAACGGCCTTAACCTTTACCACCGTTTCCGGTGAGGGTAAAATTTTAGGTGTGGCCATTGCACCCGGATTAAAAACAGCTATTAAGGCCTTAGCGCAAAATACCGCCAAGCTTTTTGACGTTCCGTTAGAAATGCCAACCTCTGCGTTGGGTAAAAATACAGTACACGCAATTCAGGCTGGGATATTATTGGGTTATGATGGTCTGGTGAAGGCGATGCTGGAGCGTATCAAGGGCGAACTCAATGATCCTGATCTTAACTCTGTTGCTACAGGCGGCTTGTCAACCATCATCACACCTCAAAAC
>CAZOYJ010000077.1:0-14238 GCA_964583905.1 uncultured Roseivirgaceae bacterium | reverse complement strand
TTACTTTTTGGCGAGATCGGTCAGAAGTTTACTATACTTCTCCGTATCAAAATTGGTTGAGCCGACATGGCGCAGTACAACTTTACCTTCTTTATCGATTATAAAGGTAGTGGGAATAGAAGGTACATTTAACTGCTCGGTAACCGCACTGGCATGCATGTACACCGGAAAAGTATAGTTATTGCTTTTTATATAGGCTTTAACTTTTTGTTGATCGCCCGGGCGGTCTTTGGATAACATAACGAACTTTATATCATCTGATCCGACTTTGCCGTACAACTTTTCTATGCCGGGCATTTCGTAGCGGCAAGGTCCGCACCAGGTTGCCCATAAGTTTATGAAAACCACTTTACCTTTAAATTCATCGAACGATAGTACATGATCGTTCAGGTCTTTTACTTTAAAGGCATAATTAAACTCAGGCTCTTTTGGAGATTCAATTTCTTTCTTTTTAAAGGCCGTTATAAAATAAAAAGCAACGGTGATGAGCAGTGCAAGCAGTACTAAGGTTTTTTTCATTGCAGAAATATTTCTTTTTTACCTATAAACATACAAAATGGCGCGCAATTTGGTTCGATTCATAGTCTTTCGCTGAAATTTAACTAATTTCGGGATCAAGAAGCTTTAATCAACCCCAAACTGATGCGTATTCTGGCACTAATCCTGGCTGTACTTGGCGCATTTTCTTCAATCGCTCAAAAGATCAAGTACAAGGAAGTCTTTGGTTTGTTGAGTACCAATCAACTTGAGTCGGCAGAACCCTTTCTGAAGCAGTACCTGGCCGAGGTAAAGGATAACCCCAATGCCTATTTGTATATGGGCATCATCTACCACGAGAAAGCGTTGAAAAGCGATATACTGCGCAATACCAACGAGACAATAAACCTGATCGATTCTGCCGTTTTATTATACAACCAGGCGTATAAGGGTATTACCGAGAAAGAAATAAAAAAGAATGAGGATTACTATGCGCGGTATTCAAAACGTGATTTGCGTACGGGTAAGTATGGTGTTAAAGTTTCGGATGTTCACTTCGAGATTGAGAAAAGCATTGAGGCGCTGAACGAACGAAAGGATAAAGTGATCATGGTAAAACATTATTTTGATCAAGCGCAACAATTGTATAAGCGATCCAATGAGTTGTACAGCACCATTCAATCGGCCTACCCGGGAGAAAAGGAATTGCACCTTCGTGCAGATGAACAATTGTTAAAAAACCTGTCCGCCTTATCCGCGCGGTTTGACTCGGCCTCCAAAGCCTTCGATCATTATAAAATCAGTTTAGGGAATATCGATAAGCCGGGGTATAGCCAGACCCAGGAACTGATCCCCATCAGGAATTTCAAGAATGAGGGTACACAATTAGCAGACTTTTATGAGAAAAATGTGCAGGTATGGGACTATAAAACCTTTGCTAAAAATGTACTGGAGGTTGTTGAAAAAGAAGTAGTACCCACCCGTGAAAAATTGTTGCGGTATGATATTGAAATCAACAAACTTAAGGAACGCCTCACAACCGATTCTGTTTCGGTTAGAAGTGACTTGACTAAATTGGTTGATAACCTGTTGAGTGAACGGCTTCAAAAATTCGATACAGATCCGCTTCCGCTGAATATTTTAGGATTGAAAGTTGCCAAACTGGAATACGAATCAATTGTTGTAGAGAATCTGAAGAAAAGCGGGACCAGGGATGTTTATGAAGCCCTGAAACTGGCTAACGCTGAACACATGGCCATAACTAAACTCGATAGTCTGGCATCGGCCTTACTGAAAAAAGATATTGAGGAGGAAGCAAAAAATTATACACACTTTGTTTCGAATACCTATAGTAATGCTGCCCTGTTAAAAGGGTATGTTAAAACCGAAAAGGATTTTGCCGATCGCGAAAGGCGCAAGGTCGAAGCAACTATAGCCATGCGCACGAAAGCGCTGAACTGGTTGATTGCCGGGGCTGATACTATTCCGCTTGACATAGCCCACACCGATTCAAATTTTCGGCCGTTGTTGGTTGAAGAGAATAAATATACGGCTGGAATAAATCTTTCTGATGCCGAACATGTCAAAGGCTATTTTTATACCATCACACCCTCGAGAAGACCGGATATAAGCATCCATTTTCAGGTTGATCCTGGTAGTTTTGCTGCTCATACCGTTAACGATTCCAAGGCATTGGCCACTTCCGATCCGGGAAACAACATTTACTTTGTATTGCTGTACAACACCAACCAGGTAAATGAGAAGCATCCGGTTACCGTGGCTAAAATTTATCGCTCCGATGGGCTTTCCTGGAGCCACAACCTGGCGCTCAATTTTATTCCCGTTTCAATCGAATACCTTCCGGACACTACAGACCTGCTGATTAAATCTGAATCGGAATTAATTATGGTGCTGGACAAGAATGGAAATATCAGGCAATAAATCGGCCGTCAATAATTAATCAGGTTTAAGATATGACAGGCCGCTAACCCGGCCGTTTCCGTACGCAGTCGCGAATGGCCCAGGCTCACTTTTTTATAGCCCTGCTCAAGGGCAAGCTCAAGTTCGTGGGGCGTGAAATCACCCTCCGGCCCAATCAACATCAGGTAGGTGCCTTTTGGCTTGGCGGCATGAAGTAAGTGGATGGGGTTTGCAGGATCGACATACGCAATAAACTTTTCATCCGGGCGAACGGATTGTGAAATAAAATTGGCCAAATCAGTAAGCGGATGGATGGCAGGAATTCTTGCCCGCCTGGATTGCTTCATTGCGCTGATGGCAATTTTTTCGAGCCGGTCGGTTTTAAGTACTTTTCGCTCGGTGTTATGGCAATGCAACGGTGTAAATTCATCGAGCCCTAGCTCCACACATTTTTCAAGCATCCATTCCATGCGATCAGCATTTTTCGTAGGGGATACGGCCAAGTGAATGGTGAAGTGACGGGGTGTTTCTTTCGTTACAGATTCTACACGGAACAAACACTTTTTAGGATTTGCATCCAGGATAACAGCCTCGTAGAAACTCCCTTGCCCATCGGTGAGTGAAATGTGTTCGCCTGTTTTTTTACGCAACACCTTGATGCAGTGTCGTGACTCCTCTTCATTCAGGTACTGGGTACCGTTTAAAAGATCAGGTTGATAAAATAGTTGTTCCATAAGCAGTAGCTGCTTACGCGTATTGCTGTTGGAGCTTATCCATTAGAGCAATATAAGCTTGCATCGCTTGATCGTTTGACTGACCCTTTTTTCCGGCCCAGGCATCGTACTTGGCAATGGCTTTAAAGTCAAAGCCACTGGGGCGATCACCGGTAACATCACCTTCGGTTGCCTGCTTGAACAGCGCATACAAATCCAGAAGTTCTTCATTGGAGGGCCGCCTGGTTAACGTTTTGGATCGGTTAACCGCTTCGTTGAATTGTTGTTGTAAGTCCATGGTATCGGGTAAAAAAATCGGGGTACAAGACCCCGATAAGATGAATGATACAATCAGAAATTACCGGCTGCTGATGCTTGTATACGGTTTTGCTACTTCACCGGTATAAATTTGCCTCGGCCTGCCAATGGGCTCGTTGTTCTTGCGCAGTTCCAACCATTGAGCGATCCAGCCGGGCAAGCGCCCCATGGCAAACATTACTGTAAACATATCCACAGGAATACCCAATGCACGGTAGATGATGCCGGAATAAAAATCAACGTTTGGATATAGCTTGCGTTCAACAAAGTAAGAATCCTTCAAGGCTATTTCTTCCAATTGTTTGGCGATGTCGAGTATAGGGTCGTTAACCCCAAGTTTGCGCAATACATCATCCGCTGCCTTCTTGATAATTTTTGCGCGCGGATCAAAATTCTTATACACGCGATGTCCGAAGCCCATCAGGCGGAACGGATCGTTTTTGTCTTTCGCTTTTGCAATCCATTTGTCGATGTTGCCGCCATCGTTGCGGATACTTTCCAGCATGATGATTACTTCCTGATTGGCGCCACCATGTAAGGGACCCCACAAGGCGTTTATTCCGGCCGAGATGGAAGAATAAATACTGGCTTTGGATGAACCCACAATTCGTACTGTTGAGGTAGAACAGTTTTGTTCATGATCGGCATGAAGAATAAAGAGTTTATCCAATGCTCCGGCTACAACCGGATCGACCTCATAATCCTGACCGGGTAAAGCAAACATCATTTTTAAAAACCGTGCGCAGTAATCCAGTTTATTATCGGGGTAATTCACCGGATGGCCGATTGCATTTTTATAGGACCATGCCGCAAAGGTGGGCATTTTACCCAGCGACCGGATGATGCTGAGGTAAACGCCATCTGCCGGGCGATTCGGGTTTAACGATTCAGGATAAAATGCAGTTTGTGCGCAGAAGAGTGACGACAGAACGCCCATGGGATGGGAAGTGGAAGGGAAGCCATCCAGAATTTTCTTGATGTCTTCGTGCACCAGGGTGCGTTTCGAAATGTCGCTCACCCATTTAGCGTACTCGGCTTGTGTAGGGAGTTCACCAAATATAAGCAGGTAAGCAACCTCCAGGAAGTTTGACTTCTCTGCCAGTTCTTCTATGCCATAACCACGGTAATGCAATACGCCTTTTTCGCCATCCAGGAAAGTGATGGCGCTTTTTGTTGCGCCTGTGTTTTTGTAGCCCACATCCAGGGTAACGTAACCGGTTTTATCCCGGAGGTCACTGATGTCGATGGCTAATTCTTGCTCTGTTCCTTCCACAATGGGAAACGTATACGACTTGCCGTCTAAAATTAATTCTGCGGTTTTTGACATAGATCAAGTAATAAATTTGATGGTTTAAATATAGTGTGTTTACCCCGACACTTGGAAGTTATTAACCTGATTTATGGCATCAATTTCCACCTAAAATCATGGGCAAGCCATCTTTACCCGACCCCACAATCACTACTTTGGAGTTGGGCGATTTTGCCAATTCCAGCGTGGCTTCAATGCCGCGCATCTTTAGCAGTTTATCCGTCAAGCTATTATTGATAATGTTATTGGCTCTTGATTCACCCTCGGCCGCAATGCGCTTGCGCTCCGCTTCACTTTTTTCTTTATCAAGTCTGAATTGGTAGGCGAGGGCTTCCTGTTCCTGCTGAAGTTTATTCTGGATGGCAATTTTAATCTGTTCAGGAAGTTGTATAGATCGGATAAGCAACGCAACCATCCTTACATTGTTTTCATTTAGAATCTTTTCTGATTCCTCCTTGATCTTAGCTTCTACATCTGCCCGTTTGGTGGAGTAAATTTCTTCAGCAGAATACCGACCCATGATTTGCCGCACCACCGAACGCATTTCCGGAATCACCAATACATTAACATATCCGCGGTTAAATTTCTCGTGGATGTACCCGATTTTATCCGGAATGGGATAGAAGCGCACGGTTACTTCAACGTGTATGGATAAACCATTGCGGTCGAGTACATCCATGTTTTCATCGGCTGACGTTTCTCGAACGGCATAAATGTACACTTCATTCCAGGGCGCTTTCATGTTAAAGCCCGGCTGAACAATATGGTCTTTATCCAGTCCGACTCCGAATTTGTAAAAAATCACAGCGCGCTCATCAGCCTGAACGGTAAAAAACAGGCTGGACGAAATTCCGGCAATAACAAACAGGGCAATAACGCCCACGATAATAAAGGGTAATAGTCTGCGGTTGTTCATATAGGTAAATTAATTTGTTTTCGATTCAACAGATTCAGGCGGCTTAGGGAGTATCATCAGGTTGCCGATAATCAGCACCGTGAACAGCGTTCCCCAAACGGCCTCAATAACACTAATGTTTTTGATTAGTTTATGCGCATCCGGATAATCCGTGTCAATTCCGCCTAACACATGGAAAGAGTACGAAACACATTCGGAATAATTGGGCAAGCCCAGTTCAATGGCTACACCCAGACTTCCCGGGTTGACGATGCAAATTAAGTCGTACAGGCTTCCGAACGAAATGCCAATCATTAAAAATACACAGGCGGAGCCCCAGAGTTTATCGGGAGTAAAATATTGCCCCATGAAAATATCCCGAATGGCAAAACTGATCACGATTATTTCAATGGGAAAGAGTAACGCATGAATTATAAATAGTGCTGCCTGGCGATTTTCAATGTGGATGACTTTGTAATAGGGGAACTCGATAAGAATCCCAAACACGGTGATTCCAATTAAAACAACTAAAATGGTTCCGATGAGTGTTTTGTTGTGGGTAAAATTTCGAAGTAGGTCCCATAGCAGAAAAGCGTATAGGGCACCAAAAGCAGAAAAGATGGTGATGATTAATTTGGATGGATGGCTCGTGCTGTCTTCCAGTAATGGCCCGTAAAGGGTTAACCCCAGGGTAACAATGATAACCTGGGTGATGACCACATTGCGGTAATCCTTTTGCTTTTCACGTTGCAAGTCAACCCGACTTAGCAGAGCTTTAATGGACAGAAGCTTCATAGGCGTAATACCCGGAAAGATAATTCACTTTTATGAATTGTGGCGGAATTCAAGACATTGAATTTGATGGATCAGCCTGATAGGTAATATACTGATAACCAATTATATAAATAAGATATAGCCCGTTATCCTACTCCCGTTAGTTAAAGATTTTGCAGCGGGCTACTGAAAACTTACATGAATTGGTAAACGAATAAAACCGGAACTGCCATACAACATTTTTAATTCTACCGGATTCAAGTAATTTTCGCCCACATGCTTAACTCCATCAAGCGCAGAAGTCTGGCCATCGATCTGGGTAACAGCAATACCCATGTGAGCGACTGCAACCATTTGTTGCTCTCGCAATCTTCGTGTATTGTGTTTAATTCAACTAACCACGCAGTACGTGCCGTGGGCGATGAAGCCTATGAAATGTTTGAAAAAACCCCTGAGCAACTACTGCCTGTAAAGCCCATGAGGGGAGGGGTAATTGCCGATTTCAATTCGGCCAGCACCATGATTCGGGAGATGGTTAACCGCGTTTGTCCAGGAAAAACATCTTTTTTCGGATTCAATCACATTATCTCGGGTATTCCATACAATACCACTGAGGTAGAAAGACGAGCGTTGCGCGATGCAATCGATCAATTCCATCCGCGTAAGCGTTCCTTAGTGTTTGAACCGCTAGCTGCAGCCATTGGCATGGGATTGAACATTCAGGAACCAGACGGAAAAATGGTGATCGATATTGGGGGTGGAATTACCGAGATCGTGGTTATTTCCCTTTCGGGGATTGTTGCGTTTCAGTCTCTGAAGGTAGCAGGCGATACATTCGACAGTAACATTCAGGACTATTTTCGCAGAACCTACAACATGGCCATTGGTATGAAGACGGCCGAGCAGGTCAAAATCCACACGGGTTCAGTATTAACGGAATTGGATCCTGCACCGGAGGCGATCCAGGTTAAGGGTAAGGATATGGTTACCGGGATTCCGATAACCCGGAGGATTGATTATGCTGAAGTTGCTTTCATATTGGAAAAGTCAGTAGCTGCCATTGAAAGAAGCATAGTCCAAACCCTGGAGACCTGTCCGCCTGAATTAGCCGGTGATATCTATCAGAATGGTATGCACCTGACGGGAGGCAGTGCGTTGCTGAGGGGCTTCAAAGAACGCTTTGAACGGAACATCGGACTAAAAGTCCACATTGATCCCCAGGCACTTTCTTCCGTAAGCAGGGGGATTACCAAAGCCCTTGCCGAGCCTGAAAAGTTTGCCAGTGTATTATTTGATTAAGCATGTTTCGGGTGTTGGCTAAGGTCTTATTAAAAGTAATGGGATGGAAAACCCATCCGGTCGGTCCCTTTCCAATTCACGAAAAGAAGTATGTTATTATTGTCGCGCCTCACACCAGCGGTTGGGACTTCATCATTGGTGTGCTCTATCGAAGTGCCTTGCAATTGGAAAAAGCCAGGTACCTGGGAAAGCAGGAATTGTTTAAACCTCCCTTTGGTTTCCTGTTCAGGTGGCTGGGCGGAACCCCCGTGGACCGCAGCACAAGCAGCAACCTGGTAGATGAAGTGGTTAAAATCTTTAATCAGCATGAAGAGTTTGCCATTGCCCTCTCCCCGGAAGGTACCCGGCAACGCGTGGAGCGGCTGAAAACCGGATTTTATAACATCGCCAAACTGGCAAATGTACCGATTGTAATGGTTGGGCTCGACTTCGGAAATAGGCAGGTTCTATTCTCAGCACCTTTTTATACAAGCGATGATCAGGAAGCTGACTTCAACCGGATAATCGATTTTTTTGGCCCCATTAAAGGCCGGCATCCTGAACTTGGACTGGCCCACCTGATGCATCAAAAAAGCCCTGCGGGTTAGGCGGGGCTTTCATTTCTTGTGATGTCAACAGGGTTAAGCCTGAGGCGCATCAAAAAGCGAAGGGGTTACTGCGGGTGCCTCAGGTTGAGCAACCGGAGCAGGCGTTGCGGCTTTTTTAGGTGAAGCTTTCTTTTTAGGGGCGGCCTTTTTCACTTTTTTAGGAGCAGCTTTTTTTACAACTTTTTTAGCAGCCTTTTTCGGGGCGGGCTTGCTTACCTTTTTTCCTTTTGCCTTTGAGGCAGACTTCTTAGCGGCCTTTTTTCTGGCAGGTTTCGCTTTTGATTTTTTAGCAACTTTTTTCTTAGCCATAGTTTTTTTATTTGAAGGCGAAAAGTTAATCAAAATAAAGAATTGTAAAAGCAAGTGATGAACTGTTATTTTTTTAATTACTTTCCAGTCTTCCTGAATGAACCTGTATTTATTATCACGTTAACCACAGTCTGACTTAACCTAAATCGGAGAGTGTGAAGCAGTGGACCAATGGTGAAATCAGTATTGAGTTTGGATTATTGATCATTTTAGGAGCCTTTACACTTGTAAGTTTTTGAGCATATTCTAACAAAATTCTTCCATCCTGAACTGCTGTTTACATCTATGGGCTGGTATTCAATTACATATTGACGATTCTGCTTATGATTTTTGAAACACTACATCGGGAGTTACCACATCCCCTATAAAAGTATGTATGTCGGGAAAATCTGATTTTTGCCGAAAAACGTTTTTTTTTATTTACTTTTACTGCTTGTGGAAAAGATTCTGAAATACTCCTTAACCTTATTGCTGACTCTATTTGTGGTATCCGCCTTTGGTCAGCGTGGTTCAATTATCACCCCTGCCAGCACCTCTGTGATGGACCCCAATGGAGATGGGTTTGTATCGGGTAGAAATCCAACAACGGGCGTTGTAACGCCCAATACACCCTTTTCGACTAATCCAGTTGGTGGAAACTGGGTAGGTGAATTTGAGATCATCATGCATGGGATACCCAAATTGGGTGGTGATGTTATTGGCGATAATACCGGCCAACCCTGTGGCATTACCGATTTAATTCCGGATAATCAAGGTTATTCAGTTTACGCAGCAAAAGATGATGATAACAACCTTATTTTTCGGTTCCGGGTAGGCAGGAACAACCCCAGCGTTGAAGCCTGGACTATCCTGGTCGATATTGATGGATTGTTTGGTCCTGACGATCCAAATGCTACCTCATTTAACCCGGGATTTGAACTTGATATAACCCTAATTAAGCGTAACAATGCGGGTATTATGGTTTATAATATTGACGGCACTGATAATTGTCCGACACCTTTACTAAATTATCCGCTTAGTAGTCATTTTCAGATCGCTATAGCGGATGAAGTATCGTGTGGCGATGCTGATTACTTCTATGATTTCTATGTTCCATTTCCTGACATAGTGGCTGCTTTTCAGGCTTTAGGATTTGATATAGATATTAATACCGGTATGCGCTATGCGGCTGTTACCAATGTTTCAGCTACCTGCGCTATGGATGGTAATATTGCCGATATCTCAGGGGTTGATTATGGTGATTATGGCAATTGTGTTCCCTGTGCATTTATCGATCTGGTAGAAAACCAGTGTCCTACAGCAGTAGCAGAACTTTGTGAAACATGCGAAGGATTTAACTCAGGATTACCCACCAAGCCCACTATTGATGAGCCTATTAAGGCCGGCCAAACAGTAATTACCGGTACAGCAGAAGATGGCACCTTTATTAAACTGTGGGTATACCCGCGAATCGGTGGAACGGATGAAGAACCCATATGGAGTACTACTGCACGCGAAGAACAAACTGTACCCGTTGTTGGTACAATATGGTCAGTAACCCTTAATGATCCATTGGTTGCTTATGACCGAATTGTTGCCAGGGCCCAGTTAAACTTAGAGGGAACCGGTTGTGGTACTGCTTCTGGAAATGAGGCCAGTACAACATCGGTAACTGTAGTTGAACCGAATGCAGCTCCGGTTGCCCAGGATCAGGTAGTTGAAGTAATTGAGGATACGCCAAAGGATATATTCCTTGTAGCCTCAGACCCTGATGGGGATGCCCTTACTTATATCATTGTAACACCTCCACAACACGGAGTATTAACGGGTACAGGACCAAACGTAACGTATACCCCCAATCCGGATTATTTTGGCCCAGATAGTTTTACCTTCCGGGTTAGTGATGGAGTACTTCAATCGAATATTGCAACGGTAACCATAAATGTATTGCCGGTTAACGATCCGCCTGTCGCCAATGATAATGCTTACACGATGGATGAGAACACCGTTTTGGCTCCAACGGTGTTAAATGCTGATGTATCGGTAAACGATAGTGATGTAGATGGTCCGGATGCAAACTATTCATTAATAACCAGCCCATCCAATGGAAACCTGGTGCTGAATGCCAACGGAACCTTTACCTATACGCCTAATCTTAATTTTAATGGAGTTGATCAGTTTGTTTACAGCCGTTGCGATGGTCATCCGGATGATGAACTTTGCGATCAGGCTACTGTAACGATTACGGTTAATCCCGTTAACAGCCCCCCGGTTGCCGTTGATGACTTCTTTGAAACAGATGAGGATATACCCTTAAATGAAAATGTCGCTACCAACGACAGCGATCCGGATGGCCCCAGTGCCATCTATTCCCTGGTAAGTGGCCCATCAAATGGTGGTCTTGTACTTAATACAAACGGAACGTTTACCTACACCCCGAATCTGAATTTTAACGGTGTTGATCAATTTGTTTACCGCCTGTGCGATGGCGGTACGCCAAATCTTTGTGACGAAGCAACGGTAACCATTACGGTTCATCCCGTGAATGACCCTCCTGTTGCCGTGGATGATTTCTTCGAAACCAATGAAGAAACGCCTTTATCGGAGAGTGTAGCCACCAACGACAGCGACCCGGATGGCCCCGATGCAATCTACTCCTTAGTGAGTGGCCCCAACAATGGAAACTTGGTTTTTAATGCCGATGGATCATTCACGTACACACCTGATCTTAACTTCAATGGCACCGATCAATTTGTCTACAGCTTGTGCGATGGCCACCCGGATAATGAATTGTGCGACAATGCAACCGTAACCATTACGGTCCACCCTGTTAATGATCCTCCGGTTGCCGTGGATGATTTCTTTGAAACCGATGAAGATACACCGCTCAACGCAGACGTATCGGTTAACGACAGCGATGTTGATGGCCCGGATGCCATTTACACTGTAGTAAGCGGACCCTCGAATGGAATCCTGGTACTCAATGCCAATGGAACGTTTACGTATACGCCAAACCTGAATTTCAACGGTGTTGATCAGTTTGTGTACAGCCTTTGCGATGGCGGAACACCTAACCTTTGCGATCAGGCAACCGTAACCATCACCATTCATCCGGTAAACGATCCTCCGGTTATTACTGGGTCATTGACCCCTACCGAGTACGTAACGGGCGTTGGAGGTGTACTAATCGACAATACCCTCCAGGTTACGGATGTTGATGACACCCATATTGTGGGAGTGGTGATCACTATTTCCCAGAATTTTAGCGCAGGGGATGACCTGATTTTTGTTAATCAAAACGGAATTACCGGCTCCTATAATCCTGCAACCGGAGTGCTTACCCTTAGTGGTACGGCCACCCTTGCCGATTACACCACCGCGATTGCCAGCATAAAATTTGAGAACGATGGCGGCCCCGATGACACCCGAAGAATAACTTTTGTTGCCAGTGACGGCAAAGACAATAGTTTGCCTTGGCATGCTTTTATTGATTTCCCGGGAAACAACGGTGGCCCCATTTTGAATGAGGATACCTTTTTTACCGATGAAGATGTTCCGCTACCGGTATGCCTGGATGTTTCCGATCCGGATGGCGACCCGGTATTTATTCAGTCGTTTTCCGATGCCACAGGCAATGGAGTGTTTCAATTGAATGGCGGGGTTTGCTTTACGTTCACGCCAAATCCTGATTTCAATGGCGTGGAGAATGCCAATGTCACTTTATGTGATGTTGCTACACCGCAGATTTGCAATACATATCCTATTGTAATCAATGTTCTGCCGGTAAATGATCCACCCGTGGCCGTAAATGATTTCGCCACTACCGATGAAGATGTTCCGGTAACCTTTAATATCCTCGCCAACGATTTTGATATTGACAGTAACATTGATCCTGCTTCGGTAGACCTGAATCCTGGTAACCCTGGCGAGGATAAAACCATTGTTGTGGCCGGAAAAGGAACGTTCGAGGTTGATAATCTTGGTAATGTAACGTTTACTCCTGCACTGGATTTCAATGGAGTTGTGGTAATTACCTATACCGTAAAAGATGAAGAAGGTGCCGTTTCGAATGTGGCCAATATTACGGTCACGGTGAATCCCATCAACGATCCTCCGGTGGCGAACGATAATGTCTTTGAAACGGATGAAGATACCCCGCTAACAGCCGATGTATCCGTTAACGATACCGATGTGGATGGCCCCAGCGCCATATACTCGCTTGTAAGTGATGTTTCAAATGGAAATCTGGTATTAAATCCGAACGGGACATTTACCTATACCCCCGACCAGGACTATTTCGGCAACGATCAGTTTGAATACCAGCGCTGTGATGGGGGTACACCTAACCTATGTGATAATGCTGTTGTTACTATCATTGTACATCCTGTCAATGATCCTCCGGTTGTGCAAAATATTACGGTGGAGGTTGATGAGGACAGCACAACCCGTATCTGTGTAATTGCAACGGATATTGAAAATGATCCCCTTGAGTTGGTAGATGTTATTTCAATAGGGGGTAACGGGACGGTTGTGTTGGATACAGCCGGAGGGCAATTCTGTTTTCTTTACACACCCGATCCGGATTATAATGGCCCCGACCAGGTTGAAGTAAAAGTCTGTGAGGTGAATGAACCAAATTCTTGTGGAACTGGAACCGTAACCATCGGTGTCCGTCCTGTGAATGATCCTCCAGTGATTGTTGACAATAACAACGTACGCATTGATACCGTTTTTGTTACCACACCGGAGGACGTAACCGTTTACTTCTGCTTTGTTGCAGTTGATATTGATGGGGATAACATTTTATTCAGTTCCGTCACACATGTGTCGGGCGGAGGCACTATGGATTACGATGCAGGAACGGAGTTCTGCTTTACCTACGAACCGGTGCCCGATTACTTTGGCCCATCCATATGGAGGGCAACCGTTTGTGATGATGGCACCCCATCGTTATGCACCAACGTTGTGATTGTAATCGATATTACACCGGTTAATGACCCTCCTGTTGCCAACGATAATTTATTTGAAACCAATGAGGATACACCCCTGACAGCAAGCGTTGCCGTAAATGACAGCGACATTGATGGGCCAGGCGCAATCTATACCGTTATCAGCGGGCCTTTGCGCGGAAATTTGGTAATGAATCCTAATGGTACATTTACCTATACACCAAACCAGAATTACCATGGCACAGATGAATTTGAGTATCGTCTCTGTGATGGCGGTGAGCCTAATCTTTGCGACAATGCAACGGTAACCATTATTATCCACCCGGTTAATGACCCACCTGTAATTGAGTTTATCCCTGTGTTATTTACAAAGGAAGATTCTCTTTTGCAGGTTTGTCTTGAGGTTATCGATATTGATGGTGACCCCATAACTTTCCTTCCGGCAACGCATGTTAAAGGTGCGAGTGAGCATACCGGTTTCGGTACCATGGTGCTCGATCCACCACCGTTTAATTTCTGTTACACGTTTACACCGTCACTTCACTATAACGGAGAATCGATTTGGGATGTAAGTGTAAGCGATGGAACGGTATCGGTTAGCAGGCGGGTTACCATTATTGTGTTGCCCGTAAATGATCCACCGGTTGGCTTTGATGACTATTACACCATAAACACCAACGACACTACGTTTAATGTGCTGGTGAACGAC
>CAZOYJ010000076.1:0-15261 GCA_964583905.1 uncultured Roseivirgaceae bacterium | reverse complement strand
TGCAGAATAAGTAATACCCTTATGTTTTAAAACTTCGGTTGCATATACGATACAAGCCAGTATATCTTCTTTTTGAAGATCGGGAAATTCACTTAGTATATCTTCAACAGAATCTCCTCCAGATAAATACTCAAGGATGCTTTCAACCAGGTAACGACTGTTTCTAATGGTTGGTTTTCCATGTCCAATTTCAGGATTAAGGGTAATGCGATCCAATAACATTTTTTTCTCCATACTCAAAATTAATCTAAAAAGTTAACAAGCTGAACAGGATGCGGTTTTAAAATCGACTCGTACTGAATTTGAAAATTGCTTTCCTAAGTCAAAACGGACTATAATCTGGAGTTTGAAATTCATCTTCTCTAATTGAACTGAACAGAAACCCACAAATTACCTTAGGATAAAAGTAGGTTGATTTCTGAGGCATGGTGGCCCCGCTACGGCAAACCCGCTTAACATCCTCAATGGAAATTTCGTTTGTGATTATGGCTAGTTGGGCTTCCTCTTGAATTACTTTCTTCAGGCAATCCGAAAAACTTCTGTCGAAAGAAATGTGTTCTGAAGCGCGTTGGTCTTTGCCGGGTATGCCCAGCGCTTTTTCAATAATGAAATAATGCATGACCGTCAGGTCGAGATTTCTCACCACATCCGGAAAAGGCCACGACATCTTTTCAAGGGCTTCGGGCTTTAGCCTTACTTTGTACGTATTTTCTTTAAACATCAGGCCGAAGGCCCATTGTTTTCCCACAATAATCTCGTTTATCGTGTCGGCATCTTCAATAGGCTTAATGATAAAATTTTCAGAAAGTTTAGCCATAATTTCACCTTCATTAAAAGAAGCTAACCCCTGCACCAGCCGGTGGGTTGGTAGTATCCTCAGGTTATCCGATTCGGTGTTGGTGAAGTACATGAGGTGAAAATTGTACCCTTCTTTGCCGGTGTGCTCCGGGTTGGTAGCTGCCATTTTCTTTTTATATAGCAACGACCCCTCATACCGGTGGTGTCCATCCGCCAGGATAATGGTTTTATCCTTAAGCAGGTTGATGAAATTGCGGATAACCGCTGCATCATGTATAACGGCCAGCACATCGCGCACCCCCTGGTAGTCTTCTGTTTCATAGATCGGATTAAGGATGGCCTCATCCATTAATTTTTCCAACGTCAAATCCGGATCGGTGTACAAGCCATGCGTTGCGCTAACGTGAAGTTGGGTTTTCTCCAGCAAGTCAACGCGGTCATTTACGGCTTTCGGAATGGTGTTTTCATGCCGCAGGATTACGTTCTCCGCCCAATCGTAGGTCCGAACATGACAAACAAATCCTTTGCGGCATAATTCCTTAGGCGATCCGGAAAGGGTGAAGTATTGGTAGTAAACATAAATACCTGGAAGTTTATCCTGCTCCAGGATTCCGGTTTCTTTCCACTCCTCGAGCAACAGGGCTGCACGGTTGGCCGGATCGGAACCATAGGGAACGGAAAGATGAATGCTATTGTACGGGTTCTGATACAGCGCAGCGCGTTGTTTTTCAGACACTACATCAAAGAGTGGGGAGGTAACGGCTTCAATGTCTTTTGCAATTTCCTGATTATAACGCCAGGCGCGTATCGGTTTCAGCTCAGCCATTTATGTTCAAACTCTGTTTTTTCTCCATTTACTAAATGATTTTTCGGCAACGAGTCCATTATTTGCTGTAGGTACGTTAAACAGGGTACTCAGGGCAGCGGCAAGGTGCTCTTCAGCCACCTGAGGCGTTGACTTTAATACATCTGGTGTAAAATGTTTCTCTACAAATTTTGTATCAAATTGGCCGGTACGGAACGCTTCATGTTGCATAACATATTTGCAAAACCCAAGCGTAGTCTCCAACCCGGTTATCTCGTATTCATCAATGGCGCGAATGGTTTTTTGGATAGCCTGTTCACGGGTTTCTGCATGGCAGATCATTTTGGCGATCATCGGGTCATAATAAAACGGAATGCTCATGCCTTGTTCAAAGCCATCATCAATCCGGATGCCGTTTCCTTGTGGCCGTATGTAGGTTTTTAATATCCCGATGTCGGGAAGGAAATTGTTGGTCGGATCTTCGGCATACACGCGTACTTCAATGGCGTGGCCATGCATGGTGATATCTTCCTGCCGGAACGGAAGCTTTTCACCTTCGGCTATTTTTAGTTGAAGCTTAACCAAGTCAACACCGGTAATCATTTCGGTTACCGGATGCTCAACCTGAAGGCGGGTGTTCATCTCCAGGAAATAGAAGTTCAGGTTTTGATCAAGGATAAATTCCACAGTTCCTGCACCGTAGTACCCACACGATTTGGCCACATTGATGGCAGCTTCGCCCATAGCTTGCCTAAGCTTAGGTGTAAGTACAGACGAGGGCGCTTCTTCAATTACTTTTTGGTGCCTTCGCTGAATGGAGCACTCCCGCTCGAAAAAATGAACAACGTTTCCATGCTGATCGCCAAAGATTTGGAATTCAATATGACGGGGTTGGGTAACATATTTTTCTATGAATACTGAACCATCACCAAAGGCAGAAGTTGCCTCACTAACAGCCCGGTCCATTTGTTCCTGGAAGTCTGCTTCCCGGTCAACAATGCGCATGCCTTTACCGCCTCCACCCGCGCTGGCTTTTATCAAAATCGGATAGCCAATTTCTGAAGCAACTTTTTTAGCTTTGTTCAGATCGGTTATCGGTTCGGATGTACCGGGTACAAGGGGCACATTAAATTTGGCAACTGCTTCTTTTGCGGCCAGTTTGCTGCCCATTACGGTGATGGATTGGGCAGACGGCCCAACGAAAATCAAACCTGCATTTTCAACTTGTTGTGCGAATTCTTCATTCTCAGAAAGAAAACCATACCCAGGATGAATAGCATCGGCACCGGTTTGCTTTGCGGCTTCAATAAGTCTATCCATCCGCAGGTAAGATTCACTGGAAGGCGGGGGGCCGATGCACACGGCTTCATCGGCAAACCGAACATGTAAGGCATTCCGGTCGGCTTCGCTAAACACAGCCACGGTCTCGATGCCCATTTCGCGGGCACTGCGCATCACCCGCAAGGCAATTTCGCCACGGTTGGCAACGAGTAACTTTTTTATTTTGCTCATAAAAGGCTCAATTTGCAATGCTAAGCAATAATTGGCTATAGGCCAACCCAGAAGCAAGGAATGGCGTTGCGTGTTAACTTCAGCATTAACTTCTTGTTCGTGAGCTTTTTTCGTTATTTTTGCCGCAATTTTTAATCAAGAAACGCAACATGGCAGACTTATTTGAAAAGCTTAAAATGGAAGCGGGCCCATTGGCCAAATACTCGCATTTACCGGACGATTACTTCTTTTTCCCAAAGCTGGAAGGGGATATCGGGCCTCACATGCGGTTTAATGGAAAAGAAGTATTGAATTGGAGTCTCAATAATTACCTGGGGTTGGCCAATCACCCGGAAGTTCGCAAAGTGGATGGCGATTCGGCTGCTCAGTATGGGTTGGGTCATCCTATGGGAGCACGAATGATGTCGGGGAACTCGGTGCACCACATTGAATTAGAGAAGCAACTCGCTGATTTTATCCATAAGGAGGATGTAATGTTACTGAATTACGGATACCAGGGTGTGGTTTCCATAATTGACGCCATTGTTGATCGTAAGGATGTTATTGTGTACGATGCCGAATCGCATGCCTGTATTATTGACGGGGTACGCCTGCACATGGGTAAACGTTTTGTGTATACCCATAACGATATGGCCAGCCTGGAAAAGCAGCTTCAACGGGCTACCAAACTGGTAAACGAAACCGGTGGCGGGATTCTGGTTATTACCGAAGGCGTTTTCGGCATGTCGGGTCGCCAGGGTGATTTAACGGGTGTTGTGGCCCTGAAAGAAAAATACAATTTCCGGTTGTTTGTGGATGACGCCCATGGGTTTGGTACTATGGGTAAAACAGGGGCCGGTACGGGCGAAGAACAGGGTGTTCAGGACCAGATTGACCTGTATTTCTCAACCTTTGCCAAATCTATGGCCAGCATTGGGGCATTTGTGGGAGGTGACAAGCGCATTATCAAATTCTTGCGCTTTTCCATGCGTTCACAGATTTATGCCAAGAGTTTGCCCATGCCTCTGGTGATTGGCGCCTTGAAGCGCCTGGAGTTACTGCGCACCCAACCTGAGTTAAAGGATAACCTGTGGAAGATCGTTAAGGCCATGCAAAACGGACTAAAGGAGCGTGGATTCAATATCGGCTTAACTTCTTCTCCCGTAACCCCGGTGCTCTTTAAAGGCGGTGTTGGGGAGGCGGCCAATATGGCTATGGACCTTCGTGAAAACTTCAATATTTTCTGCTCTGTAGTTATATATCCCGTTGTACCTAAGGATGTTATCATGTTTAGGATAATCCCTACTGCGGCTCATACTATAGAGGATGTGCAGCGTACGCTGGAGGCTTTTTCGGTGTTAAAAGACAAGCTTGACAGTGGTTTTTACCTAAGTGAAGAACTGGTTGCTGTAACGAAAGTTTAAAAAAAATGCCGTTTTTAGTTGATTTATAAGGTTTTTATTTAAATTGGCAGTTGAATATTTTTCACAATCTTAAACTTAGAGCACATGCAAAAATTTCAAGACCTCAAAAACCTGATCGCTTCGCTGGAAGGCGATGCTGACAAGTTCTATGCTAAAGGCAATAGCGCAGCCGGCACACGCCTTAGAAAAGGCATGCAGGAGCTTAAAAACATGGCCCAGCTGATTCGGGCTGAGGTTCAGGATCTAAAGAATAAAGCTTCTTAAAGAATAAAGCTTCTTAAGAATTTAATTCTTACTTGTTTTTGATTGAAAGGGATAGCCTTTTACGCTATCCCTTTCGCTTTATTATTGTTTGGAGATTGTGCGAATTTTCTGTTGCAGGGCTTCAGATGCCGGAAGAAGGGGTAATCGCACCATATTTCCGCAAATTCCCATTTCCTTTAATAGTTGCTTAACACCCACCGGGTTGGCCTCTTCGTACATCGGGCCGTTTATTTCCAACAGGCTAAACTGATGCAGACTTGCTTTTTCAAATTGACCTGAAAAGGCATATTCTTTCATTTTTTTAAACGGAATGGGTAGGGCATTCGCCAGTACGGAAATAACTCCCTTGCCGCCAATTGCATATAAAGGAACAGTTAACAGGTCGTCTCCCGATATCAATAAAAAGTCCTTTGGTTTGTACTTCGAAATTTTCATGCATTGTTCCAGGTTTCCGGAGGCTTCCTTGATCCCTATAATGTTTTTATGTTGCGCTAATCGAAGTGTAGTTTCTGCGGTGATATTAGACGAGGTACGACCGGGCACATTGTACAGGATTACCGGGCGGGGGGAGGCATCGGCAATTTTTATGAAATGCTGATAGAGTCCTTCCTGCGAAGGTTTATTGTAATACGGGCTTACCGATAAAATGGCGGTAACACCCGATAAATCGGTTGATTGGATGGTATCCAAAACCTGCTGAGTGTGGTTCCCTCCAATGCCGTAAACCACCGGTAATTTTTTAGGATTGTTTTTCAACACAAAGGCCAATACTTGCTTTTTTTCCTCCGCGCTGACCGTAACCGACTCACCGGTAGTACCCATCACTACATAATAATCAACTCCTTTAGCCGTATGCACGAGCAGTTTTTTAAGCGCTTTATAATCGATTTCACCATCGGAAGTAAATGGCGTTACCAAGGCAACCCCCGTTCCATATAAAGTTTTCATATTTATTTTAGTTGGGTGGAATATTTCAACATGCCGTCAAACAGGCTTTTGGTATTCGCTACCGAATCGATCATCATCTCAAAGTATGGGCCGCCCTCATTCCAGAATTTTCCAATCCGGCATTTGGCTTTGCTGCCGGCCAGCAGGTTGAGCAGAATCGGGTTTGGTTTGGTGTCGAGGTAGTACAGGTAATCAAATGGAGCATTGCGGAATTTTTCGTAGCCGGATGAATTGATCTTTCCCCAAAAGGAAATGTCTTCATCGGTAAAGAAATCAAACAGGAACTCATAATTGTCTTTGTTTTTAGGTAGAAACGAAAGTACCTGGACATTCTTTCTTCCCATTTCAAGCCGATGAACAAACTCTTTTATTTCATCGTGCTTCTTTTTGTCCTCTACCGTAAACAACACCCCGATGCTCAGCGCCTGATCAAATGGAATGGAGGCACGAACCGCATTGTTTTTCATGAGTTGTGATTTTGTGCGCAGGTTAAGGAAACTCATCTTCATGGTGCTGACTATAATTCTTTTCCGGTAAGCAAGTTATTAAAATCCTGTTCGCTAATAATTCGTATGCCCAGCTTTTCAGCTTTTTCGCGTTTGGCGGGTCCCATATTATCACCGGCCAGTAAATAATCCAATTTTCCGGAAATAGAACCTAAAACCCGGCCACCGTTTTTTTGGATTACCTCTTTCAGTTCATCCCGTTCGTAATGTTGAAAAACGCCCGAAATGACAAAGGTTTTGTTGTTCAGTATAGTGCTGTCGAGTACTACCTCCTTAACTACGGCTTCAAAATTCAACCCGGCCTTTTTAAGCCGTTCTATCTCTCTATGGTTTTCGGGGTTTTGGAAAAACTCCAGAACACTCTGTGCAATTTTTTCACCTACTTCCGGGGCGGCTATTAACGCATCATACGAAGCGTGCATCAGGTTGTCAATGTGCTTGAAATGCCGGGCCAGTTTTTCGGCAACCGTTTTACCTACGTACCGGATGCCGATAGCGAAAAGTACGCTCTCGAAGGGAGCTTGTCTGGACTGCTGAATCCCATCCAGCATGTTTTGAGCCGACTTGTCTTTTACTTTATCAAGTTTTAGCAAATCTTCTTTTTTGAGGTCGTATAAATCAGCCGGACTTTTTACCAAGCCCAGTTCAAAAAGCTGCCGGATGGTTTGTTCGCCAAGCGAATCAATATCCATGGCTTTGCGTTGAATAAAATGTTCGATTCGCCCTTTAATTTGTGGCGGGCAACCAGTTATGTTCGGACAATAATGCGCGGCCTCGCCTTCCTCGCGGATCAACGGGGTTTTGCATTCCGGGCAGGTAGTAATGTAGTGGACGGGCCTGGCCTTTGCTTCTCTTTTAGAAAGATCAACACCGGTTACTTTCGGAATAATTTCTCCGCCCTTTTCAACAAACACGTAGTCACCCATACGCAGATCAAGCCGTGCAATTTCATTGGCATTGTGAAGGGAAGCACGCTTAACGGTTGTGCCGGAGAGGAATACCGGTTCCAGTTCGGCAACAGGCGTTATCGCCCCGGTACGGCCAACCTGGTACGTAATGCCCTTTAATCGGGTACTAACACTTTGTGCTTTGTATTTGTAGGCAATTGCCCACCGCGGACTTTTTGCAGTAAAGCCCAATGTCTCCTGCTGCTCCAGGCTGTTTACCTTAACCACCACGCCATCCGTTTCAAGGGGTAGCTCATCCCTGCGAGTTTCCCAATGGTCGATGTAGGCAAATACTTCATCCAGCGTTTTGCATTTCTTGTACGTGTTTGATACACTAAAGCCCCATTCTTCCAGCAAGTGAATGCCTTGTTCATGGGTTTTAATGTTGGCTTCCTTGCCCAACAAATAATAGGCATAACACTCCAGTTTACGTTGGGCCACAATAGCAGAATCCTGCATTTTTAAAGTTCCCGAGGTGGTGTTACGTGCGTTGGCATAGCGTTCTTCACCAATATCTTCGCGCTCCTTATTGAGTTGCGTAAACACTTCCTTGGGCATAAACACTTCTCCACGCACTTCAAATGCCTTCGGAATATTTTTTCCTTTTACCCGGAGGGGAATGTTGCGGATGGTCTTAACATTGGCGGTAATGTCATCCCCGCGTACGCCATCGCCACGGGTAACGCCCCTTACCAGCAGGCCATTTTCATAAATCAGGCTGATGGAGACACCATCAAACTTCAGTTCACAGAAATATTCATAGGTATCACCATCCAGGCCGCGCGAAACCCGGCCGTCAAAATCGGTGAGTTCCTCCTTGCTGTACGTGTTCCCCAATGAGAGCATAGGGTATTGGTGATACACGGTTTGGAATTCTTTTGTTATGGTACCGCCTACGCGCTGGGTGGGGGAGTCGGGCGCACGGAATTGTGGAAACTCCTGTTCCAGCCGGATGAGCCTTTCAAGCAGTTGGTCAAACTCAAAATCACTGATTTCCGTCCGGTGTTTCTGGTAGTAGAGGGTATTGTGGTAATTGATTTTTTCGGTGAGTTCCCGGATTTCCTTTAGCGCTGTTTCGGCCGTCATCTGAAAACAAGTTAGAATCCCGAAAGTAATGGAAATTAAATGAAATCCTGAACCGGATTAACCTCAGAAATTGAATTAGCAAAAGGGCATTGGTGAATTCCAATGCCCCTTACTTTTTGCAGTTAATAATCAGTTCAGGGTTGACTTAAATTCGATTTTATTGTTTTTTCTTTCCACATCCGCCATGCGCAGGGAGGGATCAATCTCCACTTCGGCAATTTCACTGGCCGGTTTATTGATTTTAAGTGTATAGGAGGGATTTACCCACGGCCAGGTTTCCATTTCAATTCGCTGTACGGTATGATCTTCGGCCGGCTTGTTGCCCAGGGTTTCATTCATAGGTATATAGTACAGTTCTTTGGAACCATCCCGGTAGGTTACCATTAAATCTACCGGCATCGGGAATTCACCCACACGCTCCAGGGTAACGCGGGTGGTGTTTCCATCGCTGATTACATTTTTAATTCCATAGTCAATTTTCTTGGTGGTATTTACCCAATAACTCAGGTACCACTTTAATTGAAGGCCTGAGGTTTTTTCCATCACGCGGATAAAGTCGATGGGTTCAGGATGGCGATACTTCCAGGTGTTGTAATACCGCCTCATACCTTTATAGAAGTTCTCTTCACCAATGATGTATTTGAGCTGATGCAGAAAAACAGCACCCATACTATAGGCTGAAGTACCGTACGCCCGGTTGGTGGTAAAATGATCGGCATGTTGGTTCATGGGTTCTTGCAAACCGCTTTTTACCAGGGCAAAATAACCATTATAACTGCCTGAATGATCGCCCGGCCTGTTCAGCAGAAAGGCCATCGATTCGGTGGAAGCAAAATCGGTAAAGCCTTCATCAAACCAGGCATACAGCGATTCGTTGGAAGCCAACACGGCCTGGTACCAACTGTGTGCTACTTCATGGGCCATTACGCCCACCAGACTGTGCAACGTTCGCTCACCGGTAATAAGTGTGCACATGGGGTATTCCATGCCGCCATCGCCCCCCTGAATAACGGAATAAACTTCGTACGGATATTTTCCAAACGTTTTGTTCATGAATTCAAAGTGCTTCACCGTGTACTCCTTTAACTTTTTCCAGTTGTCGGTGGTGCGCTCGCCCGGCTGATAAAACAAATGCACTTCGGGGCCATCGGGTACCTGCGCAATTTCATGCACATAATCCGGATCGGCCGCCCAGGCAAAGTCGATAACATTTTTAGCGATGAAATGCCAGGTCAGTTCACCCGAAGGCCGGTTTACCTTTGTCCCCGGTTTTTCATAGCCATGACCAATTTTATCAGGGTTTTGAAGCTTGCCTGTTCCCCCGAGTACATAGGCCGGGTCGATGGTAATTTTAACATCAAAATCGCCCCATACGCTGTGAAATTCGCGAGCCACATATTGATATGGGTGCCAGCCCTGAAAATCATATTCGGCAATTTTCGGATACCACTGGGTCATGGAATACGCAATGCCTTCACGGTTGTTGCGACCCGACCGCCTGATCTGAACAGGAACCTGCGATTCAAACTTCATGTCGAACGTGGTTTTTGTTTTCGGAAGAATGGGTTTTGCCAGGGTTACTTCCATTACGGTGCCTTCTATGTAATGGTTAACCTCCTTGCCATCCTGCTTCAGGCTTTGAATTTTCTGGTAGCCGATTTCATTTTCTTTCAGTTTGGAAATGCGATCGGTTACCCGCGAATCCGGATCGGCAATGGTTCTGGAACGAACATCCATCATGCTGCCCGGTTGAAACGCATTGAAATACAAGTGGTAGTATACTTTGTGTAGCGTGTCGGGAGAGTTATTGTAATAGGTCAGCTTTTGTGTGCCGGTTACCTTATGGGTATGTACATCAAGCCGTACATCCATAGCATATTCAACGCGTTGTTGCCAGCGGTAATCCTGGGCCGTTAAAGAACTTGACAGGAAAACCAAGAAAAAGGAGAGCTGTAATCGCATGTGTGTTTATTTTGCGCAAAATATCCAAACGGGCTTATAATGCAAACTTGAATTATTCGGTTGGAGTAACACAAAAAAGAGGATGTCTCAAAGGCTGGTTGCATCCCGAAGCCTGAGCTTGTCCAAGGCTGAATTTGTAGCCAAGTCAGGTTTCGATAAGCTCAACCTTCAATGTGTTGTTACTTTTGAGACAGCCTCTTCAGCCCATCACCGGTTATCTTCGCTGCCGGTGTTCCTGCTTTTTATCTGGCCGGTACGGCCGTTCGGGGTTTTGCGATCTACGCTGCTGGAGTTCTCGTTGCCTGATTTGTTGTGCTAACATCCTGCGAAAGTCTACCTCTGCTTGCTTTAAGGCCATCAATTTCTGTGCGGAGATAACCTTCAGGAATTTATCTGAATATTCCTTTTCAAGATCCAGTTCTTTTTGTTTGAATTGCAGGTGTTGTTCAACTACTTTCTTTTCGTGTTGTTCGGCAGTATGTTTTGGATCGGGATTCTTTCTTACGGACTCAAATTGCTGGCGAAGTTCATGCTGTTTGCCAGTATACTCGCGGTACACCGGCCAGAAACGCTCAGCTTCTTCTGGCGATAACTCCAGGCGTTCGGTAATAAAGGCAATGCGGGCGGCTTTTAACCGATCTTGTCCTCGTCCGTCACGATTGGTTTGTCCGGCAGGTTGTGCCCAGGCCGTTACGCTTATCAGTACAAACAAAATTATATGCTTCAGTGATTTCATTGCCTAAAGATTAATATTCAAAGTTGTCATCGTATAACTCCAGGTCATCCATGCTGAATTCGAACGGTTGGAAGACCTCCTGTTCAATCCGTTCAATTTCCGGTTCCAAAACATTCCAATCGAAGAGAAACCCATCGGTGTTCAAATTGGATTCTTCCAGGAAGGTCACTAATTGTTCGGTACTAACGGTACGTAAAAGCTCTTCAACAGTTGTTGGTGTTTTCGGGCGAAGAAGGGTCAGGGTTAGCACCAGTATCAACAAAAGGGGGAGTGCAAATTTTAAAACGTACAGGAAATTAGAAGTATCTTCTGCACCGGCTGTTGATTCAATCCGCTTTAGAATAACCATGGGCAGAATTTCAAAGTAACCTTCCGGTACTTTATGAGGGTTAGTTTTTGGTATGCTATCCATGTTTTTCATATTTGCTTTGACTTGAATATGCAGTAAAGGTTTAATCCTGGGTTAAAAAGTATTCAATTTTCTTAACAGCATGGTGATAACTGGCTTTCAGCGCCCCCACGCTGGTTTTGGTAACGGCAGCAATTTCTTCATACGACATAGCTTCAAAATATTTCATATTAAAAACCAGGCGTTGCTTATCGGGTAATTTCAATAATGCTTTTTGAAGCTTCAGTTGAATCTCATCGCCTGTAAAGTTTATTCCGCTCTCAAGCTTTTCGGTCATTTCTTTTGTCAGGTCACCAATTGGCAGAAATAACCAGCGTTTTTTCTTGTTTAGAAAACTCAGGCATTCGTTGGTAGCAATTCGGTAAATCCAGGTGAAGAGTTGTGCATTTTCCTTGAATTGATCGATGTGCCTATGAATCTTTATAAATACTTCCTGGGTTAGATCATCGGCATCGTTGTGGTCGATAACCATGTGCCGGATATGCCAATACACCCGTTGTTGGTACATTCTTACCAGCAGGTTGAAACCGTAGGTGCGGGTTTCGGGATTCCGGATTTTTTCAAGAAGTTCTTTATCTTCCAAGGAAGGGTGAATCTAAACCGGAAGTTAGACAAAGTTTTTTGCGCCAGGTTTAATGCAAAAATCTAAAATTTGAAATCCGCAATGGCATCCACCAGTATTTCAAACTGTTCTTTTGAATGCGCAGGGAAGTTAGCAAAGCGAAGCTGGCTTCTTTTGAATGTTCCGTATCCTTCGCCCGGATATAATCCCTTTTCGTGCAGGTAGTTGGTCAGGGCACCGGTATAGCTTCCGCAATCCCCCACGATTACGGTTTTCGACTGAAACTGTTTTTCATACACGAAGGCCCTTGCGTAGGGATTCTGAGCAAGTTCATTGTACAGGATGGCCGCTTTGTATTCGGTTTCCTTACGGATGATGGAGATTCCCCTGCGCAGCATATCCTCAACCACATGCGCCAGCAGGTAAATGCCCAACACGTTCGGGGTTTCGGGCGTTTGATTTTTTTTAGCAAAGTGAATCAGCGATACAATACTATGGTACGACCCGATTGAAATGCCCTTACGGTGGAGTTGTTCGGCTTTGGCCAGGCACCGGTCATTTACAATCCATACCCCAAGTCCGGCCGGTAATCCAAATCCTTTCTGCACGGAAAAAAAGAGGGTATCGATTTTAGAAAAATCAAACTGCGGGTAGGGCAGGGATGATACGGCATCCACTGCGATGATGGCTGATGGATGTGTTTTCCGGAAGGAGTTGATAAATTCAACCGGCAGCGAAACCCCGGTACTGGTTTCGTTATGGGTTAACGCGATGAGTTCGGTGGTAGGTATTTCCTGAGGCTGTAAAAAACCCTGGCCTTCGGGAACGGAAGTTTGTGAAGGTTTGCGCGCCAACAACCGTGCAGTTTCATAGAATCGCTTGGAGAAGGCTCCGTTTACGAAATGATGGGAATTTTCTTCTACACAATTTTGAATAATACGCTCCCAGATTTCGGTTGCCGAGGAAGTGAAGACAATGTGGAAGTTTTCGGGTATTCCCAGGAGTTCACGCAAGCCCGATGTTGCCTGCTGAAAGATGGCCTCAAATTCTTTTGTACGGTGCGAAAGGGAAGGAATTCCTTCCCGAAAGGCCCTGCGCAGATGGTCTTCAACGGTAAAGTATAATTGGGAGGGGCCCGGAGTAAAATTGTTTAGTGAACTCATGACTGGCCGCAAAACTAAACGAAGTGTTAGTCAAAAAAAACAATCAAAACAATATTGACGCGTGGGAGTGTTTTGCTTACGTTTACATCGAATTCCCACTCGGATTTGGGACACGTTTGCTGAACCTAACATTATTAACAATACCGAGTGAAGCGTTCATCTAAAATCAGGCCTCATCCTGGCCTTTTGGTCAGGCCATGGAAACATGTTAACGGTGGAAGGTTGCGGGTGGAGGCAGCTCAAAACTTGTATTCTTGGGGTTCAGAAACACCCTTCCAAATCCGGTGGGTTTTTTTATAAAACATATTTCCTGCCAGATGGGGCGTTATAGGCTATGCTAAACACCTTGTTTCTATGAGCCTTGAAGTGAACTGATTTCTCAGTCCCAAAATCAAAAATCAAAGTATTGAGTGAATTCAACACTTACTTTTTTGTAATTTGAGCAGTCATCCTCCACTTAGAAATGAAATTTACACATAGAATTTCAAGTATTGTTACTGTATTTAGTTTAGGGTTTGTTCTATGTAATGCAGAGCATTTAAAGAAAGAAACTACCAGGAACTCACTTGAAAGATTACATTTTCTTACTATTGATTCAGCAAAGGTAAATGGCCTGCTGACTCTAAGTATACAACACCGGAATACTGATGTAAATCAAGCCTTGCACTATGCAACCCAGGCGCTCGACCTCGCTAAGGAAATCAAGTACGACCTGGGTTTAGGCAGGGCACACAAAATACTGGGCCAATATTACACCGAACTTCTCGCAGAATACCGGGAGGCCGATAATCAATATAAAGCTGCACTTGACATATTCCGGGCTCTTGATCAGAAAGATGAAATAGCCAACGTGTTGGATAATCTGGGAAGCAATTATTTTTTGATGGGGGATGACACTAAATCAATCGAATACCATCTCAACGCGCTGAAGATTGCCGAAGAAATACAGAACAAAAGACGAATCGCTACTATCCTGTCTAACCTGGGTGCAGTTTACGCCAACAAAACCGCTACGTTCGATAAAGCTATTTATAATTACCGGCAGGCCTTACCGCTCTTCAAAGAACTTGATTACAACGAAGGAATTGCCGCAGCCTCGGCTAATATAGGTGAAATCTATTTTAAGAAAACCCAATACGATTCAGCCTTGACCTTTTTGGAAACCGCAGCCGAACTGGATAAAGGAACACCATACGCTTGCTTCTCACTCGACTACCTGGGAGCCATCTACGCCCTGCAAAATAATTTCGACAAAGCACTCGCCTACCACAACGAGGCCGTTAAGATTGCCGAAAGCCAGGACGCCAAACTGGAATTAGCCCAAAGCTTATTGGCCTTAGCAAACACTTTGAGGATGAAGGGCGAATTGATGCAATCAATCGATACGTATCGCGAAGCACAAAAAATCAGCGAATCCATAGGGGCCCGACAACAGGTAAAAGATGCATATGAATCGCTGGCCTTAGCCGAACTTGGCGATTATAAAAGTGCATTCAATTTTCAATCACTCCTAACCATAATTAAAGATACACTTTATGTTACAGGTGAAGATAAGAAGTTACAACAGATTATGTTCACTTTGGGGCGTGAAATTAATGATGCTAACCTTAAAATTCAAGAGAAAACAATACGTACTCAACGAGTTATAAATTATTCAGTAGCAATACTATTATTAAGCATTATAATAATCGCAATCTTCGTAATTCGGTTTGTTCAGGTAAGGAAGTTGAAAAGAAAAATAGAGGATGGATTTCTTAAGCTTAAGTCAACGCAAGCTCAACTAATACAATCAGAAAAAATGGCTTCGTTAGGTGAGCTAACCGCAGGTATAGCGCATGAAATTCAAAACCCATTGAATTTTGTTAATAATTTTAGTGAAGTTAGCTCTGAACTTATTGATGAGATGTTACAAGAACTTGAAACGAGTGATAAGCAAGTAATTTCGGAGATCGCTAATGACCTAAAAGGTAATCTTGCTAAGATTATGCACCATGGAAAGCGAGCTGAAGGAATTGTTAAAAGTATGTTGCAACATTCCCGTAAAAGCAATGGAGTGAAGGAACTAATTGATATTAATATTTTATCGGATGAATATTTGCGATTAGCCTACCATGGAATGCGAGCAAAGGACAAAGCGTTTAAGGCCGAGTTTAATGTGAA
>CAZOYJ010000075.1:0-15670 GCA_964583905.1 uncultured Roseivirgaceae bacterium | reverse complement strand
GTGCGGTTTAAGTCTTTATCAAACGCCAGTTTGTGGCTTAAGGCTTCGTAGTTGCCGTCAAAGGCCAACCCGATCAACTCGCCCTTTCCGTTCAGCACCGGTGACCCGGAGTTGCCGCCCGTGATGTCGTTGGTGGTAATGAAGTTCACCACCAGGTCGTTGGTGCGCGCGTCTTTGTAAGGACCAAAGTTCTTTTTACTGGCTTCGGCCAGCAGGTTGGCGGGCAGGTCAAATTCATAATCGCCCGGTTTGTATTTTTCCAACACACCTTTCATCGTGCACACGTAATCGTAAAACACGGCATCGCGCGGGCGGTAGGCATTTACACTGCCATAACTCAGGCGCATGGTAAAGTTGGCATCGGGATAGGTAACCTGGCCGGGGTTCATCGCCATCACACCTTTCAGGTACATCCGGCCGAGGTCGTTGTTGCGGTGCGTGAAGGCGGCCGAGCGCTCGGCCACAGACCCCAGGTAATTTTTTATAAACGAAGTCGCGTACGCGTATGCCGGGTCGGTGCGCAGGGCGGTTGAATCCGGGTTGTTTGCAAAGGTGTTCCAGTGGGCATCGTCCAGGATAAAGGTTTTCGCAAACACATCAGTTGCGTATTTCCGGTAGGTATTTTCATCCTTCAGGTCACCGTAGGTTTTGCTAAGCTGTTCGTAAAACGCTGCGGGATGTTGCGCCTTATCGATGTCGGAATAAAACATCCGGCACGTGGCGGCCAGGATGTTCTGATCGGAAACTTTGTTATGCCCGGCCAAAAACGTTGTTCGGTTGCGGGCTAAGCTTTCAATAATCCCGTTAATTTCTTCCAACGATCGTTCTTTCCGGGTAAGGGCGCGCTCCAATGCCTGGAACGAGGCCGCGAAGGCTGCCAAAGGTGAGCCGAGGATGCCTTCGTTGATGTACATGCGGTGTTTTGTGTACGGGCGCCAGGCTTCGTAAGCTTTTTCGTATTCGTCAAAAATTGTTTCATACTCCGGCTTGCCTTTTGCCCACCGGATAAACTTTTCTTCCGCAGCTTTCTTTTGGCTGTATACATCGTATCTTATTAATTGCTTCGCCTCACCGTCAAAAAATTTCCAGTAGTTGGCGATAACAAAATAGGATGAGGTAAGTTGCAACCGTACGGCAGGATCTTTCTTCATTTCTTCCATCATAAACTTGAGCCGCACATCGCGCAGGTTTACAAGGGCGGGGTTTTCAATATCGGTTTTGAGCTTTACCCCATACGAAGTTTCGTAGCGGTTGGTGCCTCCGGGGTATCCGAATATCATGGCGAAGTCGTTTTCCTTTACACCTTTAATGGAGACAGGTAGAAAATATTTTGCCTGGTAGGGCACGTTATCGGGTGCGTACGCTGCCGGCTTGCCGTCTTTGCTCATGTACACCCGGAATACGGAGAAGTCGCCCGTATGGCGCGGCCACTCCCAGTTGTCGGTGTCGCCACCAAACTTGCCGATGCTTTCAGGCGGGGTGCCCACGAGGCGCACATCGCGGTAGCGTTCATACACAAACAATAAATATTGGTTGTCTTTGAAAAACGGAACTACCCGCGCTTCGAGGTCATTGCCTTCGGTAGTACGTTTTACAATCGTGCCGGAAACTTGTTGGAGTCTGGAAGCGCGCTCGGCACCGTTTAATCCTTTCACGGCCTCCTCTACTTCTTTGGTTACATCTTCAATGCGCACCAGGAACTGCACCGATACCGAGGGGGTGGAAATTTCTTCGGCTTTGCTTTTCGCATAATATCCGTCTTTCAGGTAATTTTTTTGGACCGTGCTGGCCGCGGCAATGGCGGCATACCCGCAGTGGTGGTTGGTAAACACCAGGCCTTCCTTGCTCACGATTTCTCCTGTGCAGCCTCCGGCAAAAATCACGATGGCATCTTTGATGGAGGGCTTATTCAGGCTGTAGAGCTGTTCTTTGGTGAGTTTCAGACCTTTTTTGGTCATGTCGGCATATACTTTGTCGCCCAGCATGTACAGTAAATACATGCCTTCATCGGCCTGTACAAAACTGAAAACCAAAACAAAGAGGAGGGAGAGTATTCGCTTTTTCATGAAAATTGATTTTAGCATCGTAAGTTAAGGATTAGTCGGGAATCCCGATAGGTTATCCACAAAGAAGTGATTTGAATCCTGCCCCGATCTCCCTTTCTTTGCACCTGTCATTATGGTACGGATTTTAACATGCTGCCTGCTGCTGATCGGGCTGAAAGCAGCCGCCCAACCGGAAACGGTTAAACCGGATGCAAGATACAGCAACGGCTTCCGGATTTTCGGCAAACCCATCGATGCCCAAACCCGTTGTGTACACTGGCATTCAGAACTGGACATCATCGCCATCAAATTCAGATGCTGCAACAACTATTACCCGTGTTACAGTTGTCATGAAGAAACCACCGACCACGAAGCGCAGGTTTGGCCGGCCGATGAATTTGATCAGCAGGCTGTTCTGTGTGGCGTATGCGGACATGAACTCACCATCAACGAATACATGCGTTGCAACAACACCTGCCCGAAATGTGCTTCGCTGTTTAACCCCGGTTGCAGCAAGCATTATCACTTGTATTTCGAAACAAAAAAACCAGACTAACAACACCTTTAACACCCCAACACATCAACACCCCAACCCATTTTGTCCAGCACTGAAGAACTATCCAGAACCCTTGAACTCCTTCGCCAGGAGCGCCAGGCCGACCTGGAACAATACAAGCAAAAAGTGATGATGCTTCCGCTTAGCCGGAAAACCAAAGAAGGCAAGAGCTGGTACCCGGTAAGCCTGAGGCGGCACTACATCGGCACGGGCGAACGGCTGATCATTGAAGTGGAACGCACCCAACACCTCAACCAGGCCCACGTGTTTCAATCGGGTAAGGTGGTGAATGTATTCTGCAACGCACGAAACACGCCTGAAAAACAACACGTGGGTGGCGTGATCAACTATGTACGCGACAACACCATGGTGATCACCCTCAACAGCGATGACCTCCCCCACTGGATGGACGATCCTTTGCTGGGTGTGGATGTGATGTTTGATGAGATGACCTACCGGGAGATGGAGTTTGCGCTCAAAGAAGTTATTAAAGCTGAGAAAAACAGAGTTTCGGAATTAAGGGAAATATTGTTGGGTTACCAGGCACCGGTTACCAGGCACCGGTTAGCGGCAACTGGCGATCGAAAACCTGTACCTGTTTTAAACGAAAGTCAGCATCTCGCGCTCGAAAAAATCCTTCAAAGCAACGATGTAGCCATTGTTCACGGTCCGCCCGGCACGGGCAAAACCACCACGTTGGTGCAGGCCATTGTGCATACGGTAACCGATGAGCAGCAAGTGCTGGTAACCGCACCAAGCAATGCTGCCGTGGATTTACTGGTAGATAAACTCAGCGAAGCGGGCCTGAACGTGCTGCGCATCGGTCACCCGGCACGGGTAACGGAGCAAACGTTAAGCAAAACCCTCGATGCGCGCATCGCCATGCACCCACACTTTCGCGAGTTGCGCAACCTGCGCAGGCGCATGGAGCAACTCAAAGACATGGCCTTTAAGTACAAGCGCGAACACGGGTACTCCGAACGCCAACAACGCAGGTTGCTGATGCAGGAAGCCAAGACACTGAAAGCCGATGCCGATGTGCTCGAGTTTTACATCATTAACGACTTGCTGCAAAGCACGCAGGTAATTGCCTGCACGCTGGTGGGGGTTTCCCATCCTACCCTGCGTGGAAAAAAATACAAAACGGTTTTTATTGATGAAGCCGCCCAGGCGCTGGAACCGGCCTGCTGGATTCCGGTGTTGCGGGCCGAACGTGTAGTGCTGGCAGGCGACCATCACCAGTTGCCGCCTACGGTAAAAAGTTTTGAAGCCGGCAAAGCCGGGTTGTCGAAAACCCTGTTTGAAAAATGCATCCAGCGCCATCCACAAACTGCCGTGATGCTGCAAACCCAATACCGCATGCACGAAGACATCATGCGGTTTTCGGCCAATTATTTCTATGATAATAAATTACGGGCACACGAATCCGTTGCAACAAGTTTACTGGAGGCGGGCATGAAGCCGTTTGAGTTTATCGACACAGCCGGCTGCGGGTTTACCGAAGCGCACGACCCGGAAACGCTGAGCCGCTATAACGATGAAGAAGCACAGTTCCTGATAAAACAGGTTGAGCGGCTGATCCTGCACATAGGTGTTGAGCAATGGAATTTTTCAATCGGTATCATTACGCCTTATAGTGCACAAGTAGAACGTTTGATTAAACTCGCTGAAGCTTCGGAAGAACTATCAACACTCGCTTCGTTTACCACCATCAACACGGTAGATGCCTTTCAGGGGCAGGAGCGCGATGTGATCGCCATCAGCCTGGTGCGTTCCAATGAAAAAAGTGAGATTGGATTTTTAGGCGACATCCGCAGAATAAACGTGGCCATGACGCGGGCAAAGAAAAAACTGATTATGGTGGGCGACAGCGCTACGCTGAGCGCGCATCCGTTTTATCTTGAACTGCTGGAGTACGTGCAGCAAAAAGGATTTTATACCAGTGTGTGGGAGCTCGGCAATTGATGGAATTGTACCGCTTCTTTGGCAGGGTAACCAAACCTCAAAAGTTTGTCCGTTATGTCACCCCTTCGGGGTTTGGTTATAAATCTGGATTTTTCTATAATCCTTTCACCCCTTCGGGGTTTGTATTTGTGCTTTAAGGAAAAGCTTATTGTTCAGCTATTAAAGAATTGATTTACGATTTAAGAACAAGCCTGCCGTGCCTTCGGCAGGTAAACCGGTAGGTATGAAGAACGTCAAGAAAAACACAAAGATTCAAAGGTTTGCGTAACCAGTACGGAAATCAAAAATCCCAGTCTGTCGACAGGCAGGGTTAATCCCTTGTTCGTAAATCAACTTTTTACGATCCGGGAAAATAGCTATATAGTAACCTTTAATTTATAAAACACTAATTCTCCTGATATGAAATCAATTCCCATTTTCGTGTTGGTGGCGTTTTCGCTTTCAACAGTTGCACAGGAAGCAACACATTACTATGCTGAACTTCCGGCTTACCCGCAGGCATACACGGCCGGGGCGGTGGCTTCACGAATGATTGACGGTTTAGGCTTTCGGTTTTATTGGGCCACCGAAGGTCTGCGACCCGATGATTTGGAATATAAACTTTCGGCCGATGCACGTACGAGCCTGGAAACTATTGAACACATCTACCAGATGTCGTTCATGATCCGGAATGCCACCACCGGCACGGCCAACGTGGCAGGCCAGGCGCCTGGTCTTCCTTATTCAGAAATGCGACTGAAAGCGCTCGATAATTTTAAGGAAGCAAGCGAACGGTTACGCGAAACTGTTGATGGAGATATGATTAACCACAAGGTGATTTCGAAACGTGGTGATGCCACATCCGAATTTCCGTTTTGGAATTTACTTAATGGCCCCATTGCCGATTGCCTGTGGCATACAGGGCAATTGGTAACGTTTCGCAGGTCATCGGGTAATCCATTTAATTCCAATGTGAGCGTATTCACCGGAGTGGTGCGGAAATAATTATTGTCTTGCGTAACTCCCGCTATCTAAAATAGAATTCATTAAATTTAGGATATGATTGAAGTACGCGATCCGATTGTTCGGTATAGCAAATCCAAATTCTCCATTGAAGAGTATCTGACGTTTGAAAAAAGCAGTCCCGAAAAACATGAATACTACAGGGGAGAAATTTTTGCGATGTCGGGTGCAGGCGCAAGGCACAATGTAATTTTTTCCAACCTGTTTACGGCACTGGGAATCAGGTTAAAAGGAAAACCTTGTAAACCCTACGGGAGCGACCTTCGAATACACGTAGCTAAAAACACGCTGTTCACGTATCCGGATATCTCCATCATTTGTGGTGAAATCGTTACGGCTTCAATAGACGAAGAAACCGCTACCGAACCCGTAGTACTGATTGAAATTCTTTCACCTTCCACGCGTAATTATGATCGGGGAGATAAATTCAAGTTGTATCGCGATATTCCTACCCTGAAAGAATATATCCTGGTTGACTCAGAAGCTGTTGCGGTGGAAGTTTTTAGACTTAATCGCGAAGCGCATTGGGAATTGCAAGAATACCGTTCCCTTACCGACACACTTACGATACCCGCCCTGGATCTTGCGATTACGCTGGAGGAAATCTATGACCAAACAAACCTCTAAGCTGGTACCTTTACTAAGCAACGGCTTCAACCGGGCGCACCTGATGTGGTAAAAACACCGTTACCGTTGTGCCTGTCTGGGCCCGGCTTTGCAGGCGGATAGTTCCGCTAAGTTTCTCGACAATCTTTTTCACAATGTATAACCCCAGTCCGTTGCCTTTGGAGCGCTCGCTGCCTCTGAAGTACATGTCAAAAACCTGGTCGAGGTATTCCGGTTCGATGCCGATGCCGGAGTCTTCAATTGAAAAGGTCAGGCCGTTTTCATACGAAGTTACTTTTATTTTTACCGGGCTGTTGGGCCTTGAAAACATGATGGCATTCTCTACCAGGTTTTCAACCACTACTTTTAACAAAGCGGAGTAGGAATAAAACGGAACCGGAGCATCAATGTCGGTTTGCAGGCGGATGTTCTGATGCCGCAGCTCCTCCCGAAACGTATCGGCTACCGAATCGATTACTTCGCGCATAAAAATTTCTTTATAGATAAGCTGAAGGGAGCCTACATCACTTACCGATTGCAGTTTCACCAGCATTTTATCGAGGCTTAGCGCGGTGTCGCGCACTTTCTCAAACAACTCCAGTGCATTTTTATCCTGAAGGGTAATCTTGGCAACTTCGGCCAACCCCATAAAGGTGGTGAGCGGTCTTCGGAAGTCGTGTGAAGAGCGGTAGAAGAATGTGTCCAGTTCCTTGTAGGCTTGCTTCAGTTCTTTGGTGCGCTCTTCCACCATTTGTTCCAATTCGTGGTTGATACGGGCAATTGTTTCATTTGATTCTTTCAAGGCCTCAGCCTGGTGCTGAATTTCAAGGCTCTTTTCCTGGATGGTGGAGTTGAGTCGTTTTACTTTAGCATAATTGCGGGACACATAATAAAAGACTCCTGTCAGCAAAAGGAACGTTGACGTACCAAAGGCAATAATGGTATTCTGCTGACGTACTTTGGCTGTCTGTACCTGCAACTCCGCATCTTTCAATTCCTTATCGATCCGCAGAATTTCAATTTCCTTGTTCTTTTCCTGAATGGTGTATTCGTTTTGAAGCGATGCCATCCGGTTGGTCAGGGTTGAGGTGTGCAGGGAGTCTTTCACCTGATCGTATAGTTTCAAATACTGAAGACTTCCCGGCAAGTTTCCCCGCGATTCAAGCAGCGCGGCTTTTACGCGGTACACTTCATACAGCACGTGTTTGAAATTTCCCTCCCGGGCAATGGATTCAGCCCGATCCAACTGGGGAAGCGCCTTATCAAAATCCTTCATCTTATAGTACAACTGCCCAACCGAAAAATGGCTCCAGGCAATCCCCATTAAATTCTTTTTTTGTAATTCGATTTCCAGCCCCCGCAACTGGTAGGTCAACGCCTCAGTATAGCGTTGTTGCTTTCCCAATACGGTGCCGATATTGCTTAAGGTAGCGGCCACCCGGGTCCGGTCGTTTAATTGCTCCCGTAACTTCAACGCCAGGTTATAATACAGCAAAGAACTATCGTAACTCTTTCGTTGATCGTGAATAACACCGAGCAGGTTGTAGTTGGATGCCTGTTCAACCGGATAGTTGTATTGCCTGGCCAACCGTTGGGATTTGAGGGCAAACTCATGGGCTAATAAATTTTGCTTCAGCATAACGTACACCCAACCAATCTGCCACAATAAGCGGGTGCGTTCATATTGCAGATTATTTTCTTCTGCTATCCGTAAACCTTCATAAGCGTTGTTCAGGCTTAATTCATAATCACCCTGATCGGAAAGCACTGCGGCCGCCTCAATCAGTAAATTCACATAACTCTGACGTGAAAAATATTCGCGGAAATACAGCTTTACTTCGTTCAACAAATTCAACGCTTCGGCATAGTTGGATAACCGGATATAGTACAACGCCTTGTAGTATTTGAACAGGTAAAGCGGTTCGGGATCATCGCCAATTTGCGGCAGCAATGCTTCGGCCCGGTCGAGGTATTTTTTTGCTTCATCGTAGTTGCCTTCATTTGAAAAATGGGAAGCCATTACCAAATAGATGTCGCACAGCAAGTAAGCATGGTTCATGGCTTCGCGGATGCGCATGGCCCGGAACAAATAATCGGCTTTCTTTTGATAATCGCCCCGCAGCCCATACATTCTCGACCAGTTCTTATATAAGGTAGACAGGTAGGCGGTGTGAACACTGTCTTTCAATACCCGATACGATTGTTGAAACATGACGGAAGCAGAGTCCATTTGGCCCTGGCTCAAAAAATAACTGCCCAGTTGCAAGGCAGCATAACCTTCAATTCCCTTTTCGCCCGAACGCCTGGCAAACTTCAATCCTTCGTGCAGTAATTGGATGGCTGTCGGCTGGTCACCAGAAGAACGCTTATAGAGGCCCATGTAAATGCTGGCTTGCGCCAAGCCTTTATCGTACTTCAGCTTTTGGCTGAGGTCAAATGCTTCCGAAGCGATATCAAAGGTCTGGTCGTTGTCGAAAGAGAATAATTCAAACGCCAGGAGATTGAGGGCATCAGCTTTCTTTGTTCCGCTTACTTTTGCAACCGCCTGTCGCAGACTATCAATTCGATCACTGCCCGTAAGTGCTTGAGCCCATAAAAAAAATGGCGTCTGCAGAAAAGTACATACCAGAACAGCCCGCCATAGACGAATTAACAAACTACACTTCACGGAGCCAATTTAAAGCAATTAGGGGTTAATAATAATTTCCTTTTCCGGAAAGAAAGTACATTCATAATACATCCGCCTATTCCGCTAGCTGGTTGAGCGTCCGCTTCAGGCATGTTTGCAGGTAATTTCCATTTCCAGGCCCATGCCAGTTCATGGTTTGCGTTTCGTATTTCTCCAGGTCGTAATGCTCATCGGGGGTTATATACCCAATATAGCCGCCATTGAAACTGGTAATAAACGTATGCTGCTGATGATGTGCCGCGTGCTCGTATATGGGTAACGTGAGCATGCCTGAAAAATCGCAGGGCATACCCATCAATACAACATCACCTATGCGCAAAACCGTAAGCGCTGCCGGATGCTTGCCCATCAGCGCAAGCGAGAGCCATTCGCGGACACGCCAATTCGGTAACACTTTTATTTGCTGTTTGCTCAGGAGCAATGGAATCCGATGAAATTGGATTCCTGAATTTTCAAGGGGTGTTACATCAACTTTTTGTGTGGCCTCAAAAAGCATATTGCCCATAGCCATAATTTTTTCCTCACCACTCGGCATGGGCACAGGCGCATGACTGCCCACTGCACCCGCCATGAATAGGGCAAAATCATAACCATCCGCTTCGAGCTGATCAACCAATACGCCCGGGTAATCGCGCGACAACTGTAAATCGGCTGACGACATGCACGTAGCGTGTGCGCTGAAACTGGTGAGTATTCCGATTGAGCCATCTGCACGATTTACTTTTAAAACATGAAGCAATGAATCCACCGGGCCGTCTTTGATCAAGCGATTCGTAACCGCCCCGGGTACGGCAATATTTCCGTATGCTAAACGCGCATCAACCGAAGTAGTAGTCGCCTGTTGTATCGCACGCAGAATCTGTTTCGAAATAAAATCAATCAGCCCGGGATCAAAATCACCGGCATAAATTTCACCCACAAGATGATCATCCCATTGCCCCACGCTATTGTGCGTATGCGTAGCGCCCAAATAGACCTGGTCGATTGAAAAATTGATGAAAGGGAGTTGATCCCTCAACCGATAATATAATAAAGGCGGAACGATCAACATGTCGAGGCTCACAACAGCCACCACCGACTGTCCCTGTTCAATAACCATTGTGCGTACAAAAACCGAATCGCGAATGCTGGTAAAGTGCGCGCCCTTTCGTTTCACATACCCGGCTGTTGAAGTTGAATAAGAGGGTGTGATGGATGCCTTGCCAAACCCGACCTTGAATGCCGAACTATCATCCGATACCCGCAACCGAACACTATCAATCCGGCTCATCATGTCGGCATAAAAGGGCTGATCCTGTGGTAATGTGCGGTCGATTGGCGCAACGGATACCGCAACAAATAAAAGAATTGCAGCCAGCATGCCCAGTAAAATCCTGCCGACAACCGTTAAAACTTTTTTCATCATTTACCCGGCAATTTAGCAGGATTACCCACTTGATAACATGGGGAAATCCTTAACTTCAAAACAAAAATTAAACCCATGAATCGATCGTTTTTACTAATCGCTGCCTCGCTACTCCTCGCCACGGGGCTGATGGCGCAAAACCTGAAAGTTCCGTACGAACAATTTACCTTGCCCAATGGCCTTACCGTAATTCTGCATCAAGACAATACCGTTCCACGCGTAAGCGTGAACGTTTGGTACCATGTCGGATCGGGAAGTGAGAAACCCGGGCGCACCGGCTTTGCACATTTATTCGAACACATTCTGTTTGAAGGATCGGAACACGTGCCCGAAGGAAAGTTTGACGAATGGCTGGAAGCAGCCGGGGCCTCCAACAACGGCTCCACCACCGAAGACCGCACGAATTATTACGAAGATTTACCCAGCAATGCACTCGATCTGGCATTGTTCCTCGAATCTGACCGCATGGGCTTTTTATTGAAATCCTTATCCGAAGCTACAGTTGACGGCCAACGCGATGTGGTGAAAAACGAACGGAGGCAATCGTATGAAAACCGGCCGTATGCAAAAGTCTATCTTGAATTGCCCGCCCTATTATATTCGAAAGACCATCCCTATTCCTGGCCGGTAATCGGGTCGATGGAAGATTTATCGGCTGCCAGCCACCAGGATGTAGTTGATTTCTTTACCCTGTATTATGCGCCCGGCAACGCCTCTTTAAGCATAGCAGGTGATATCGATCCGGTCGCCACGCGAAAGGCCGTTGAAAAATGGTTCAGCGATGTGAAAGCCGGCAAGCCGGTGCCGCCTGTTGCACCACCTGCTGCCCGGCTTGAGGAAGAGAAACGTTTGGTGATGGAAGATCGTGTGCAGTTGCCGCAACTGGTCATGGTGTGGCTTACGCCTCCCAACTTTCATCCGGGCAATGCCGAAATGGATTTACTCAGCAGCTTGCTATCGCGTGGAAAAAATTCAAGATTATATAAGCGATTGGTGTATGAATTGGAAATCGCACAAAGCGTTTACGCGTACCTCGACTCAAAAAAATTCGCGTCTGAGTTTTATGTGGTGGCCACCGCACGGCCGGGGGTAACACTTACCCAACTGGAAGAAGCCATTCAGCAGGAAATCAATAAACTAAAAACCGAACATCCTGAAGAACGTGAACTGCAGCGCGTAGTAAACCTGTACGAAACCAGTTTCATCAACAGCATGGAACGCTCAGGCGGTTTTTCCGGGAAGGCCAACCAGTTGAACGAATACTTTTATTACACTGGCAACCCGGATTACTTTAATGAAGACCTGGCCCGTTACAAAGCCGTTGACGTCAGTGATATTTCTTCGGCTGCCCGGCAGTATTTAAAAGACAACGCCCGGGTGGTGATCAGCATCGTGCCGGAAGGTAAAACTGAACTGGCCGCAACCCCGAAATAAACCTCAACTTTGAAATTCAGCGTTATGAAAAAAGTTATTGCACTCTTTTATATACTTACGCTCACCTTGTCGGCATTTGCCCAGGCACCCGACCGCTCGAAACCGCCAGCCCTGGGGCCCGCAAAAAATTTACAGTTGCCACCCATTCAGCGGTTTACCTTATCCAACGGATTGCAGGTAATCCTGATGGAGAAACATTCCACACCGATGGTGCAGGTTAACCTGCTTATTCATACCGGTTCGTTCGATGACCCTTCCGGAAAAGAAGGCCTCAGCAGTTTTGCGATGGATTTACTGGATGAAGGCGCAGGGCCCTACTCCGCCCTTGAACTGGCCGATGAGATTGAATTTCTGGGCGCCAATATCAGCACGTACAGCTCCGACATCTTCTCCGGGGTAAGCGCTTCGGTTCCGGTGACCCGGACAGACGAAGTATTGAAACTTATGAGCGATATTGTTTTGCGCCCGGCTTTTTCAGAAAGTGAAATTGAACGCATCCGCAAACTCCGGTTAAATGGCTTGCTTCAGGCGTACGATGAACCCGGCATCATTGCAGCCCGGGCATTCAACACGTTTTTATTTGAAGCTTCAACTCCCTATTCAAAATTTGCCAATGAAGGTGCGATTAGATCGTACTCCCGAAACGATATACTTAAATTTCATAAAGAACAATTTGTAACCGGCAACAGCACCCTGATTATTGTGGGCGATACCCAACGGGAAACCATCACTCCTATTCTTGAAAAACACTTTGGCAATTACACAAAAGGAACCGTTGAGAAAGTAGCGCGCCCGATACCCAAACAGGTAAAGGGCAGAAGCATTTATATTGTTGACAAACCCGGTGCAGCACAATCGGTGATTCGCATTGGCCGCATCGGTATTGCACGCAACGATGCCGAATACAATGCGGTGGAAGTAATGAACACCATTCTGGGTGGAAGCTTCACTTCGCGATTAAACACCAACCTGCGCGAACAACACGGCTATTCATACGGAGCCGGTTCCCGTTTTAATGCGTGGCCTGTAACCGGACCGTTTTTCGCGAGCTCTTCGGTACAAACCGATGTAACCGGTCCGGCACTGGGTGAATTCTTTAAGGAATTCAACCGCATGCGGCAACCCATGCCGCAGGAAGATTACCTGCGTGGAAAAAATTATGTGGCCCTCGGGTATGCCGAAAATTTTGAAACCAACCGAAGCATTGCTTCTGCCTTGGCCGAAATGGTGATTTACCAACTGCCGGAAAACTATTTCAACACTTACGTGGAAAAAACATTGGCCGTAAACAAAAAGAGTGTGGAGGCTGTGGCAAAGAAACATATTGTACCCGACCACATGGTGATTGTTATTGTAGGCGACCGCGAGAAGATTGAAGCAGGCGTGAACAAACTCAAACTCGGCAAGACTACTGTACTCTCCATTGAAGACGTACTGGGCAAAAAACCTCAACTGTAATCAACCTGCATCATGACAGACAAATGGTCAAGACGAAAACTGCTTAAGACAATGGGGCTGACAGCCGGAAGCCTGGCTGCATTACCGGTTTCATCGTGGGCAAAAAATGAATCGGGTGAAGCGTTGATCCTGCCCGATGCCTTATACCAAACCACCTTAGCCAAGCCGGTTACGGCCATCACCTGTGGGGCCGGGTCGCGCGGTAATGTGTACGGCAACTATGCCGTTCAATACCCCGATCAATTGAAGATTGTAGGCGTAGCTGAACCGATACCTGTGCGCAACGAGCGGTATTCCGTCAAGCATAACATTGCAAAAGCAAACCGATTCACTACGTGGGAGCACGTTTTTCAAAAACCAAAATTTGCCGATGCCATCATCATCACCACACCCGATGACCTGCATTACGGTCCGTGTATGGAAGCGTTGAAGCTGGGGTACGATGTGCTGCTGGAGAAACCCATCTCGCCCAGCGAACAAGAGTGCCGCAACATTCTTGAACTCACAAAAAAAACCGGGCGCATTGTAGCGGTGTGTCATGTATTGCGGTACGCGCCTTACTTTATCAAGCTGCGTGAACTAATTCAAAGCGGGGCCATTGGTGAGTTGGTGAGCATGCAACACCTTGAGCCGATTGCCTACGAACACATGGCCCACTCGTTTGTGCGGGGCAACTGGCACAACAGCAAACAAACCACCCCGATCATCCTGGCAAAAAGTTGTCATGACCTGGACATTATCCGTTGGATGGTGGGCAAACCTTCCAAAAGCATTCAGGCTTTTGGCGATGTAAAGTGGTTCAGGCAAGAAAATGCTCCCGAAGGAAGCACCGCGCGCTGCACCGATGGCTGTGCCGTAGAAAGCACATGCCCCTATTCCGCGCTGGAACACTATCACCGCAAACGGTCTCGCATTTACGTGTTCGACATGCCGGAAGACCGCAACCAATGGAACGATTTTATTCTCCACCAATTAAAAACCACCAACTACGGGCGTTGTGTGTACCGCATGGAGAATGATCAACCCGATCATTACATCTCGAACATCTTGTTTGAAGATAACGTTACAGTAAGTTTTTCGATGGAGGCATTTACGTCTTACGAAGGCAGGCGCAGCCGCATTATGGGCAGCATGGGTGATATTGTGGGTGATATGAATTCCTTTGTGCTTACTGATTTCCGCACCGGGCAAAAAACCGAGTGGAAACAATCCACGGACGGACACGGTGGCGGAGATTGGCGACTGGTTGCGAATTGGATTCAGGCCGTAGCTGAAAAGAATCCGGATCTGTTATCGTCAACCATCGACCAATCCATTGAAAGTCATATTATGGGTTTTGCAGCCGAGAGGAGCCGGTTGGAGAAAAAAATTGCCGACATCATCCTGTAATACTCCATTATTATAATCTTCCATACACCCCTGTAAATCCTGCTGATTCATTCACGGGATTTCGGTAACATTACAATTCTAAATATCCATCCACATGAAAAAACCAGTGTACATTTTATCCATACTCCTTCTTGCGGCCTGTTCCGAAAAAGAACAAGGATTTAACCGCGAAGACGGACTGCCCTCCTTTACTGTGCAAAATCTTGAAAACCATCTGAAAATTCTGGCCTCCGATGACTTTATGGGGCGCATGCCGTTTACCGAAGGTGAGCGAAAAACCCTTGCCTACCTGGAAGATCAGTACCGGACTATCGGGTTGGAACCGGGCAACGGCACCAGCTACCTGCAAGAGGTGCCGATGGTAGAAATTACCACCCAGGCTGCACCGACTATGGAAGTAAAAGCGGCCAAAGGTTCTTTTACACTGGAAGGTTTGAAAGATTATGTTATCTGGACAGAACGCACCGATGAAAACATAGAACTTAAAACAGAAGATCTGGTATTTGCCGGCTTTGGCATTGTAGCACCCGAATACAATTGGAATGATTATGAAGGGTTGGATGTAAAAGATAAAGTTGTGTTGGTTATTGTGAACGATCCTGGATTTGGATCGGAGGATGCCGCGTTGTTCAAAGGCAACACCATGACGTATTACGGCCGCTGGACCTACAAGTTTGAAGAAGCCGCACGCCAGGGCGCCAAAGGTTTACTGATTATTCACGATGATGTGCCGGCCGGTTACGGATTCTGGGTGGTGCAAAACAATTGGAATACTTCGAAGCTATACCTGGACACACGCGATAAAAATCCATATTTCTGTGCTGCTGTGGGTTGGGTATCGAACCCGGCAGCAAAAAAATTATTTGAAGCAGCAGGTTTGGATTGGGCCACCACCATTTCGGCAGCCCGGCAACCCGGCTTTACGGGTATGCCCATGAACCTGAAGCTTTCTACTACCCTAACGGTGAAATCCAAATACGACAAGACCTATAATGTAATCGGAAAAATTACGGGCGCAACGCAACCCGATGAATACATCATTTACTCCACCCATTGGGATCACCTCGGCATCGGCAAGCCCGATGAAAAAGGCGACTCTATATATAATGGCGCACTCGACA
>CAZOYJ010000074.1:0-15886 GCA_964583905.1 uncultured Roseivirgaceae bacterium | reverse complement strand
ATTCAAGATGATGTTGACCATGATCAAAAATTAAAGCGTTGCCTTAAACCGGATTGTATGAACAAACCCATCCAGCGACATAAATCCTTGCAGCCCCTAAGCAGCGACCACCATCATGGTTTGTTGTTGTGTTGGAAAATCAGGACAGGGTTTAAGCTTGGTGTTGAACCGGAGCGGATCAAGCGGTATGCCGATTGGTTCTGGACAACCCATTTGGTGCCGCATTTTGAAACGGAAGAGCAGCACGTTTTTCCTGTTCTTGGAAACCATAACGAACTGGTACAGCAAGCCCTGGAGGAACACCAGACGCTTAAACGATTGTTTGAAAGTCAAACCGAGGTTTCTGCTACCCTTAGTCAAATTGAAACTACACTGGAAAAGCATATCCGGTTTGAAGAGCGGGTACTTTTTAATGCAATTCAACACGTTGCCACACCAGCACAATTAGCGGCCTGCGAAAAACACCACCGGGAACATCCCGTAAAAGCAACCTGGCCCGATGAGTTTTGGAAAGCGTGATGGAAATCAGGTTTCGAACTGCGATTGCGGGTTGGTCCGGACTTTCATAACATTTTCCTTTGGTGGCAATTGCTGGCGGTTATCTTTGGATAACCTTACCAGCCTCATCATTTAAACAGTTCGGCTATGAAATGGACCTACCATGTAAAAAGTAAAGTAACCACTTCGGTGTTGCTTTTCCTGGTTATTGGATTGGTGATGTATACCAATTTCAGCGAACAGCAAAACTCTACGAAAATCAGTGCCGCTATGTCGACTCTGTATGAAGACCGGTTGGTGGTAGAAGGGTATATATTTCAGTATGGTGAATACTTGCACGAAGTTATTGGACTTGCCGATCATCCGGGTTACGAACTTTATGAGAAGCAAGAGCGTGCAGCCTCCCTGGTTCACGAAATTAAAACGTTGAACACCGCGTATGGCGAAACAAAACTTACTGCTGACGAGGAACTAAATTTTACAAGATTCACCGGTTTATGCCATGCGTTGGAACAACAGTTTAGAACCGGTGAGGTTCAGCAAGGAAAAGTAAGTGCACAAGAAGCGCTCAGCATTTTAACCACTTTATCCTCTATTCAGATGGCCGAGGCAAAAATACAACTGTCGCTTGCGCAACAATTGTTTAATACGAGTCACGTAACGGCACAGTTTGAAATGACGGTATTAATTGTTGTGGCGCTCATTATCCAGGCCTTGTTGTTTGCATCCCATACGTTGCGGGTTTCCGTACCCAGCGGTAAGGCCCGGCTGAATTAAAGAAACCGGTATTCCCCATAATCTTAAAGCTCAGGAGGCAATTCAGATTCTTAAATCACCGGCTCCGAATTCAGGATTTAATATGGGTACGGTCAGAATAGACCTAACTGGATCTCTTAAATCCGAAATAGCCGGGTTATCCGCATAGTCAGGCCGGTTTACGGGGTTGATTTTCCCGGTTTTTATCACTAACATTAGGATTATTCTTTCAACCACTACACCGATGCCCTCATTAATCAACGGCTTTGAATACGATATTTTTGTTAGTTACCGCCACAACGATAATAAGTATGATGGATGGGTGACTGAGTTTGTAGAGAAGCTCACACAGGAGCTTGACGCCACGTTAAAAGATAAACTCACCATATTCTTCGATAAAAATCCACGCGAAGGATTGCAGGAAACTCACCATGTAGATCAGTCGATCAACACCAAAATCAAATCGCTGATCTTCATTCCTATCATTTCGCAAACGTATTGCGATACCAGTTCATTTGCCTGGAAGCAGGAGTTTATGGTATTCAAGGGCGAGTCGGAAGCAGATGCCTTGGGGCGGATGGTAAAGCTACCCAATGGCAATGTGGCCTCGCGCATTCTACCCATCAAGATTCATGATATTGATGTAGACGATGTGAAGTTGCTGGAGACCGAGTTGGCCGGTGCTTTACGATCAATTGATTTCATTTACCGGGATGCCGGGGTAAACCGTCCCTTGCGCCCGGTTGACGATGAGATCAACGTAACGGGCGGCAAGGTGTTGTACCGCAACCAAATCAACAAACTGGCCAACGCCATCAAAGAAATTGTACAAGGTATAAAGCTGAAAGAACGTGGCGAAGTTGTACACACCCCCCTGCACGACATCACGGCTCGTCAGATTATCCCAACTACGTTCACTACGTCATTGCCATCGGCTTTAAAAGTGCAGGTGATCGACCGTCAGCGGCCGAACCTTTACCTGGCGTGGACTTCATCCGATCTGAAAGAACAGCGTGAAGAGCTGGCCATTGTATTGCAAAAGGCCGGCTTCAACGTACTGCCCGCCACGGATTGCCCGGCTGATGACAATACCTTCAAAGGAAGGGTCGCTGAAGAAATGGCAAAGTGCACCTGTTCCCTGCATATGCTGGGCAGTGAATTTGGAAGGCGCTTTGAGACCGATGAGGAAATCTCGTTTCCGCAATACCAATTTATGGAAGCTAAGAAACGGATTGATGCAGCGGATGCGGAGTTTAACACCTTCATCTGGTTATACCCGGAGGCCAGTGCGGTGGTAAAGCCAGCCCAACAGAACTTCATCAAGTACATCCGCAACAACATTACCCGAAACATGATGTTCTCCAACAGTCAGGGACCGATGCAATTGGTGGATGACATTCGCGTAGTGATGATGAAGCAGGATGTGACCGTGTACGATTCAAAAGACACCGATATCTTTTTCATCTTCAATCAGCAGGATGAGCTGGAAGCGAAAATAATTACCGACAAACTCAGCCTGGAATACCCCGTAGAAATCATGAACATCATGCCCGATGGGGAAGACCAGTACCGGGAAATTTCCTCGCAACAGATTCCGAAGAGCAAGCTGGCGGTGGTGTACTTCAAATATGCAGCCGATTGGGCGTTGCCATTTATTAAACAGATCTGGAAAGAGGTAGGCGGAGCGTCATCGCCCACTCCGTTGTTTTTGGTAGGGGAAGACGATCCGAAAAGCAATCTGGCGCGGAATTTCAAAGCACCCAAAGTAGTGTCCATCATCGTACCGAAGGACAAAGTACCCGCTGAGGTGAAGAAAGTGTATACCACGGTGATTGAGTTAAAATAATAGTTAAGAATTATGCCTGATGGATGTTGAATTGGGATATTGAAACAGACAAACCTCAGAAATCAACGTTCAACATGCACCATTCAATAAGTAAATAGTTAATGTTCGAAGACTTTCAGATTTGTCCGTATACCGGGTTACGTTCTTTCACCGAGGAAGAGTCGTTGTATTTCAAAGGGCGCGAAGATCACATAGTTTCGGCTACGGAGCAGTTGCAGCGCAACAAGTTTTTAATGCTCACCGGGGCTTCGGGCGATGGTAAATCATCACTCGTGTATGCCGGTATCATTCCCAACGCACGGGCAGGATTTTTAAAATCAAAATACACACAATGGTGTGTGGCCGACTTCCGGCCGGAACGTACGCCCTTTCATAACTTATGTAAAGCGTTAGCCGCGCAATTGGAAATTGCCCACGTGCATACTGTAGAATCGGAGTTACACCATGGATTTTCAGCGCTGGTTGATTTATACCGGAATTCAAAACGGTTTGTTGATACTGAATCCGTTGCCTGGCAACAGGCAGATGAAAGCGGGAAGGCCGCGTTAAAACGGGAGGCTGCCAACCTGATTATCCTGGTCGATCAATTCGAGGAATTTTTTACCAACCCGGAGAATTATCACCGGGGAGTACCTTCGCGGGATTCGAACCTCGTGTTAAACGTGCTGTTGGAAACTGCGCGCATTGCCCTCGAAGAAGACCTGCCCATTTATGTGGTGTTTACCATGCGCTCCGATTACATCGGGCAATGTGCCGCTTTTCGCGGGTTACCGGAGTACATCGGGTTTTCACAATTTTTTGTGCCGCGACTAAACCGTGCGCAGTTGCAGCAGGTAATTGAAGAACCTGCTGTGCTAAGCGGCAACCGGATTACCCGCAGGTTAACAGAGCGCCTGATTCATGACCTGACCGAAGGCGTTGATCAACTTCCCATACTTCAGCATGCACTGAACCAGGTATGGCATGCTGCCAACAGCGGCAATGAAGAAATGGATTTGATTCATTACGCTATGGTGGGGGGTATGGCGGTAAGTGAGTTACCTGAAGATCAGGTGGCTCGCTTCAACCAGTGGTTTGCTTCCCTGCCGGCTGAGATTAAGGCTTGTTACCACGAACCCAACCTGCAGAACGTACTCGACACCCACACAAACAAGTTATACGAGGAGGCTGCAACCTACTATAAAACCAAGACAGGCCAATCCATTTCGGAGACTGATGTAAAAGACATTATCCGGACAGCGTTCATTTGCCTGACCAAAATAGATCAGAGTCGTGCCGTGAGGAACCGCATGTCGATGAAGGAAATTACATCCATTTTAGGGCGGGCGGAGTACGGTGTGCGCGAAGTGGGAGCTGTGTTGAATATTTTCCGTGAACCCGGAAATACGTTCATTCGTCCGTTTATCACCGATGAGCCGGAAAGCCAGGTATTGAAAGAAGATGATGTGCTCGACATCACCCACGAAAGCTTAATCCGCAACTGGGCGTACCTGGAAGAGTGGGCAACGGAAGAGTTTAACAACTACACCATCTCGCTCGATTTTGAACAGCAATTGAACCGGTGGGTTGATAGTGGAAAATCGAATGACTTCTTATTGTCCATCGGACCGCTTACGTATTTTGAGAACTGGTACAACCAGGTTAACCCCAATGTGTACTGGGTTGCACGGTATTTGCCGGAAGACATTGAACAAAAGAACAAGCTTGCCAAAGCAAAAGAAGTATTAGCCAATGCGCAGGAATTTTTGAAGCGCAGTGCGCGCAAGCACCGCGTTACCCGGGCCGTGATGCGGTATGGTCCGCGTAAAATTGTTGCAGCTTTAGCCGTTATTGCACTGGTGGTCTTCAGTTCGTTTGCAGTTCGGGATTATATGCGCAAGCAGAACGATTATGTGTTGAAGGAAATCCGGAATGAATCGTTTGTATTGGCGAACAGCAAGAAGGCTGATTTTTATAGCAAATCCATACTGTTTGCTGAACAATTAAAAGCCGGGCAGTTTACGGTGGAAGAGTTACTGGCACAAGTTGATGACACCTTACGAAAAGCCAATGTGGCCTCGCGGTTAGGTGCAGTGCTTAGTATTCAGGGCAGGGCAGAGCCAAAACAAGAAATTCTTCAATCACTTACGGCAGCAACGAATATCTTGGCCGGGTTTAATATGGAAAGAAAAACCGGTAAAGAACTTGAGCAGTTGGTAGACGAGGTAGTGTACGTCAGGGCTGCTTTGGGGTTAGCTGTTCTTTATCGTCCAACGGAAGAATTAAAAAATCTGCAGATAAAATTGGCAGCCTATTCAGCATCTTTGGTAAAACACATCTTGAATACGCAACCGGATGGTTTTGAGGAGATCAGTAAGCTGAATGCTGCACTTGAACATGCCCTTAACCATCAGGCATTTTCGAATTCTGATCTGGAATGGTTAGCGCGCGTATTGTCGCCCTTTGAGCACGATGATCGCTCCGAATGGATTCGCAACCGGTACCATCGCGACAAGCTGATGGTTCGGAGCAATCAGGATTATGCGTTCAAGTTTAATGGCTTGTACCAGGAACTTGCCTATGTTTATGCCGCGCTGGGCGATGCCACTAAAGCCTTGCAATGTATAGATACCTTATTGCTATATAATCAGAATTATTATCAGAACGATTACAAGGGCATGATCGACAATGCCAGCAACATTGCGGTAGTGTTTTATAGGTATGGACAGTTGGAAGCACTGGATGATTTTATCGAAGGGTATGTTACCCGGTATAATACAAGTGGGGTAGAATTTTACCAGCGATGGATCGGCAGGAGTGTTCCTTTTTTATACCCTGCTGGAAACACCAATGAGTTTGTTGGCACGCTTTCCAATTTAAATTGCCAGTTGAGTGACGATGCGCAATTGCAATTCGTATTCCAACGATTCAGAAAGGAAATTGACCGGGTATCTGATAGGAATGAACAAAACTTTTTACGTGCTCTTTCCTACAAGGATGAAGGCGTGTTGCGGATGAAATATGCCCAGGTTGCCGGGTTGGAGCATTCGGTTGACGCTTACGCCAATCTTTTTGACGAGGCTATGCGTCATTACCGGATGGTTGATCCGCGGTATTTAGCAGAAGAGATGCCGATTTCCATGCGTACAGACACGGAGAAACGACCTTATCCGCGCAGCTACCTCTTTACGTTTCCGGATTACCGGAATTCCTTTACTCCCCTGGAACCGCGCCTGTTCTTTTATCCGTACACTTCCGAATTTTGGTTAGCGTATTTGGTATCGCGGAATGTGTTGGATGAACTCTATCCAACCCGGAATCCTGAAGTAATTTTAAATTGGCTTGAGTATCATAAAGTATTAACCTTTGGATACTTTCACGGTAACGCTAGTTTTCGGGCACCCATTAATTTACAGTTGATGAAAAAGCTGGAGTCGCACCTAGCCACCTGGCCACAGTCAGCTAATGAAGATCACAATATAGTGTACCTGCAGTTAGGTATTTTAGCCTATGATGCTGGTGAGCCGGATGTTGCGGTAGCCTATCTGAAAAAACTGGATGCCTCGAAAACCGTCAATTTATTTCAAGGCCTTCAGGACGAACTTACCGAATCGTTCTTTTTGATTGCACGGGCAGTCAGCGTACTTTCGGAGTATAATCAATGGGATGAGGCTTACGCGCTAATGAGGTTTTTTAAAAATCCCATCAACCGGTCATCGTTGTATGCGTACGCTGCAACAGAATTGTTTTTGCGCGATTCAAACAGTGAGTCTGCCGACCGGCTCCTTGATTCTTCACGAATCGAAGTAACCCGGATTGAAAACCTGGCAACCGGCCAACCCAACCGCCAATTGATTTCCTTCGCCCTTGCCCTCCAGAACCCGGAACAGAATGCAGACGAGGCGTATAAGGTCATTAAAAATATTTTCAACAAAACGTTACCGACACAGAAGATCTGCCGGTCGTTTGCGTATCATGGAAAATTATACGAAGCACGGCAACAGGTAACACCCAATATTTCCGACAGTGACCAGGCTACCTTTTTGTGGAATACTATATACGGGTACTCCTTAACCTTTCCGGAGAATAAACCTGAATGGCAGAACTTTTCAAAACGGTATTTCCCCCAATACAACCGCTTTATTGTTTACATCAATGAAAATAACTGATTCCATACAGGTTTGTCCGTATACCGGGTTGCGGTCCTTCACCGAGGAGGAAAGTCTTTATTTCAAAGGACGCGATGTACAGGTAGATCAGATCACTGCCCTGCTGGAGAAGAACAAGTTTCTGATGGTAACAGGAGCCTCGGGTGAGGGGAAGTCATCGTTGATTTTTGCCGGGCTTATTCCCAATGCGCGTGCCGGATTCTTCAAAGCCAAATATACCAACTGGGTAGTAGCTGATTTTCGTCCGGAGCGCAATCCTGTTAAGAACATGGCATTGGCATTAGCCGAAAAGTTTGACCAGAAGGCAGAGATAGTAGAAACTGAATTAAGGCGCGGGTATTCTTCTTTGGTGGATTTGTACACGAACTCTGAATTTTATGTTGATGAAGAAGAATTGGCCAACCTGACGGAAGCAGAACAGAAGCGCAAGAAGCGAAGTGCAGCTAACCTGATGATTTTGGTAGACCAGTTTGAAGAATTCTTTACCAATCCGGAAAACTTTTACAACGAAGCGCCCTCACAGGATTCACAGATTGTGGTGAACCTGATCCTGGAAACAGCACGGATCGCGATCAAGCGCAACCTGCCGGTATACCTGGTATGCACCATGCGCTCCGATTACATCGGCCAATGTTCGGCCTTCCGCGGGTTACCCGAATACATTGGCTTCTCCCAGTTTTTCGTACCGCGATTAAAGCGTAAGGATTTAAAGCAGGTGATTGAGGAGCCGGCCATCTTGAGCGGCAACCAGATTTCACAACGGTTAATTGAGCGGTTGGTGTATGATATTGCTGAAGGGGTCGATCAGCTGCCAATTTTACAACATGCCTTAAGCCAGGTATGGCTGGCTGCCGACCGCGGCCGGCAAGAGATGGACCTGGTGCATTATGCTATGGTGGGCGGTATGCCGGCCGAGGAGCTACCCGATGAATACCAAAGCATGTTTGCGAAGTGGTTTACGGCCTTGCCGGCACACCAAAAGAAATACTATGATGAAACCGGATTGCATAAGGTAATTGAAATTCATGCCAGCGTGTTGTATGAAAATGCATGGGCTCATTACAATAAAAAATATCCGGATAAACCGATCACCCAACAGGAGGCCAAGCGCATCATTGCCCTGACGTTTAGTTGCCTGACCAAGATTGATAACAGCCGCGCGGTACGCAACCGAATGTCGCTCACGGAGATCACCACCATTATCAACACCCCCGAACTGACAACAGAAGTAGTGGGTGGGGTATTGAACATTTACCGGGAAGAGGGGAACTCCTTCATCCGGCCATTCCTGACGGAAGATCCGACAACACACGTATTATCGGCCGACACCGTGCTTGACATAACGCACGAGAGTTTGATCCGTAACTGGACCAAGCTGAACGAGTGGGCTAACAAAGAGTATGATTATTATACGACCTACCTGGATTTCAAAAAGCAACTGGATCGCTGGAAGGCAAGCGGGAAACGCGATGGATTTTTATTGCCGATTGGCCCATTAACATTTTTTGAGAACTGGTATTATAAATGCAAACCTAATACAGGCTGGATAAAAAGGTATGCCGAAATTCAGGAAGATCCGGTGAAAGCCCAGCACGATGCCGAACAGGTATTGGCCGATGTGCGGGAATTTTTAAAGCGCAGCGCCCGAAAGGTACTCGTTACCCGCGCCTTCATGAAGTACGGCACACAACGCATCGCCACCGGGCTGGCCATTATTATCCTGGTGGTACTTAGTGGCTTTTACTGGTATGATGCCGAGCAGAAAAAAAATGAACGTGTTATCGCGCAGATTGTTGATCAGGCCAAACCGCTTTTGAAAAGTCAGGAAGTTCAAAATTTTGCGAAGTCGGTTTACCTGCTTATGCAGGAACGGGCCTTTCCCGGTACACTGATATCCTACATGGAGCAGCTCGGAACGAAAGATCGCATTTCCTTAACCATTACCCAGTACCGGTCGTTGCTTGAACTGGACAAGCGAAACCGCGAACCGTTGAAAGAAGAACTTCTAAGTCTGGTGGTAAGCAGTCTGGATGTCTACGATGTTACCACCGACCCCGAATTTTTATTAACCGAGCGGAATAAGTTTATGGTACACCTGCTGTACGATGAATATTACAACCCCGATGAGCAGTTAAAACAGATCCTTAAAGACCAGTCGGTTAAAAACCGCGACCTGGTGTTATCGTTTTATAAAAATCCGAAGCCGCACAAACCCACCGTACCTGCCGAACTCAACCTGGCGTTACAGTTCTGGCTGACTTTTGGTGAACCAACTTCAGCTAGTGTGGATGAGGTACTAAGCGTGCTGACACCTTTTGATGGTCAGCCTGCGGATGTCTTCAATACCTATTACCCGCTGGGAAGTTTCGAACCCAACGGCCGGCTGCCCATTAATTTCAACGGGGGGTACCATACGCTGGCCTCCTTGTATGCTGCTAAGGGCGATGTTGCCCATGTGGTGATGTGTTTTGAGAAAATGATAGCCAGCGGGCAGCGCAACTATTTTGAGGTTGCGCGGGTGTTTAATAATCACATCAACATCATGGGGTACTTTTATTTGTATGGGTATCGCGATCGTGTGCCTCAGGTGGTGAATTGGGTAAGTACCAATACGGTAGACAATCCACCATTAACGTTATACCGCAATACGGCCATCCGCTCTGGCTATTTATTTCATCTTTTCAATATTAATATCTTTAAACAATTCAGGGCTCATCGGGGCTATGTGCATCCGAATTTATACCGAGCACCCACAGAAGTGATGGAGGCTTTGTTTGAAGACTATGAAAAAAGCATCCGGCAGATAACGAACGATTCAGAGCGCAATTTTCAATTGGCGATGAACTACAAACGGAAGGCTATGTTTCTTTCGAAGTATCATTATGACCGGCAACTTCCGGTGCCGCAGGGTGAACTTGATCGGTTGTTTGCCAATGCCCTTCAGCATTACCGGTTGGTGGATAATGCGTACCTGCAAACGAGTCAGAACCTGTCTGTTCCCTATTTTGGGGATGGGGTCCGTGAACGGACGATCAAGCGCAAGCAACTTTTTATTTATCCGGATTATATGGAGGGGTGGTTTGCGCGGGCATACCATTCCGATGCTTTCTTTACGTACTTGCACCGGAATAACTTGTTATCCGAATTGTATCAACAACCTGAGGATTTTGAGACCCTACATATTTGGGTAGCCAAAGCCTTTGAGAAGTTCCCTTCCTTTCCAACTACTTACCGGAACGACTATGAAATACCCGATGCTACTTTTCAGGCATTATTGGAATTTATTGACCGTGCACCGGCCAGAAATCGTTTTGACAAGAACCTGGTATGCCTGGTGTTGGCCAACCGGAATTTTGAACGCGGTGATATTCAGAAAGGCATGGCCTACTACCGGTTGGCCAGCTGGGATGAAATCAGCAAATCGGCCGACCGGTATGAGTACCTGGAACGTACCTTCTTTCTGAATCAACTCAAATACCTGGCCGCCAATCTGGCCCTTGCTGGCAATGATGAGGAGGCTACCAAAACGGCTGAGCGCTTTGATAAGCCCTATCAACGTGTATACGCCTACATCTTCATGGCCGACCGGTTGTACCGGAATAATTTTAATCCCCAAACGTTTGTTTACCTGGATTCAGCGATGCGGTTGATGAAGCCGATTGATTTTAATTCATCGCCACTCGATTGTCGTTTTGATATGTTGAGTTTATTGTCGCGTATTGGCAGTGAGCCTATGAATGCCTTGGCGCTCGAGATCCTTCGCGACATCCCGGAGAACCAGAAAAACGGTGCCATTCAGACGATGGCCGAGGGCATAGCGTTTGAAGGTAACTTTTACCGGGCTGTAAAATTACTCCCGCCTTCGCTCACCGAAGATGATGATATGTTTAGCCGGGCTTTGATTTTACGGGAGTATTGTAAGAAGCGTGACCAGGCAGCCGGGATTAAAACCTGGCAAGCTACCGATCAGTTGATTGACTGGAATTTTGATTATACCTATTTCTTCCCGAATTGATGAAGAACTACAATCCCTTATATTACCTGTTGTTTGTGCTCATGATTTTTGGAGCCTTCGCTTCGATTGCCCAGAACGACTATGGGATAACTGTGCTGGGGTTGTGTGCCCTTGCTTTTGCCCTTGTTTTTTTGGTGCAACTTATTTCCACATTTACCAAAACCGAACCGGCTGACAAGATGGAGGTATTGGAATTGCTTGGTTTGGTGATTCTGGCTGCCATCTTGTTTATGCGCGTATTTTATTTACGCTTTGCGTTTGTGGAAGTCGTGTTTGCTGTGGCGGGGTTGTCATTGATCAGTGTTTACCTGATTCGATTGACACAGGCCTGGTCAGATTTGAGGAATAAGAATTTCACACTGTCCCTCTTGATGGTATTCTTCTTCGGAAGCCTGATTTTATACCTGGTTTCGATGACCGTTGTGCCGTTTATGCCCGCGCTTGCCGAACCGACCGGAGGATTGGCATTCGGGTTAATTGTTTTGTTTGGAATGGGCAGTTGGGTGAAGCAGAGCATACTGATTGATGGTGAAAAAGTAACAGGCTTCACGTACCTGGTGCGTCAAAAAAGCCGGGCAGTAGTATTGATATCGCTGTTCCTATTGTTCACAGCTTATATGGGGCTGACTAAATTCGGAATACTTCCAAGGATGTACTCCAATGAATTTCCACAAGCGTATTTTGAGTTGGTCAACCAGGCAGAGCGCGGTGAGGAAAAACCTGTGGATGGCCGGTACCGGCATGAAGTATTTAAAGCGCAGTACGACAAGTTTGTTGAGCGGCATGTTGGGGTGGAGGAGTAGGAAGTTTAGGTTAATTAAAATTCCGGATCAGGCATCAAAACTCTAGTCTGAATCCCGAAGTATCCTGACCGTAGCGGCAGGATATGAAATCCGGAATCTGAAATCATAAAAAGGTTAGCAGAACTTTCATAGAATACATGAAGTTTCAGGGTTCAATTGGTATGTTTGTAAGCGATCAATAAAGCAAGTTTTCGTGGAAGGACAGGTTCAATTACTGGAAGAACTGGTGAATCATGGCCGGTATTTGGAAGCCCGTGAGTTGGCATTCCGGTTGCAAAAAGAACCGCAGGCTGATCCGTTGCGGGTGGATCAGTTGCTGGCGCTGAGTATTTCCAAATCGGGTTCACCCGAAACGGCATTGGCTCATCTGGAACTGGCGTATCGCAGAGATCCGGAAAATCCGGAGACGGCCGGCATATTAGGCGGTATCTATAAAGAGTTATTCAAGAAGCATCAGGATTCCAAGTACGCCATACTTTCGCGCGATACGTATTTAAAAAACTTTTTGGTAACGCATAACTATTACACGGGTATTAATGCCGCCACCATGTCGGCCATAGCCGGGCGCGTAAGTCAGGGACGTGAGATTGCCGCACAGATTATTGGAATACTCAAACGCGATGACAATGACTTCTGGGAGTTGGCCACGTTGGGCGAAGCTTACTTGCTAACGAAAGACCGAACTCAGGCCATTGAACATTATATCCGGGCGCGCCAGTTATCCGGTAATGATTGGGGTAAAGTGATCAGCGTATACAATCAGATGTGGTTGCTGAATCATTACCTGCCGGTACCCAAGGAGATCCAGCGAATATTCAGTCCGCCTACGGTGGTGGCCTGCATTGGTCATATGATTGATCATCCGAACCGCGCCACGCCACGGTTTCCGGCCACCATTGAGAAACAGATACGTGAAAGTATTGTGGGTGCCATCCGCACCATGAATGCCGGTATTGGGTATTGTTCGTTGGCGTGTGGCAGCGACATAATGTTTGTTGAGGCCATGGAAGAAACCGGTGCTGAAGTGCACATTTTTATTCCTTTTGCCAAGGAAGATTTTATTGAGGCCAGTATCCGGTTTGCGGGTGAACAATGGCTGGAACGTTTTGAACGCCTGCTGGACAAGTTTCCGGTAACGTATATAACGCATGACCGGTATGATGGCCATGATGATTTGTTCGCCTTTCAGTGTAAGATCATTTTCGGGTCGGCTATGTTGCGCAGCATGGCATACCACCAGGAGCCCATGTTGTTAACGGTGCAATCGGAGATGGATTTGAAGCGCAGGGAAGGCGGCACCCGCGACACCATCCGGCTTTGGCCGATAGCCGAGCGGCACATTAATGTTAACCCCGATCCGTTTGTTACGGCTACAACTCATCCATTGGCCGTTCAAGCTCCTGTACCAGCATCGGGTTCGCACGAGCCAAAAACCAACCGCCCCGTCTTGTACCTGGTGATGCTCGATTTGTCTGAGGCCTCGGGCATGGAGAAGGAGAGTGTATTCAAAAGTGTTAACTCCCGGATGAAGGAGGAATTGATTACATATGTGGCATTTGATTCGGGTCCCGAATCCATTTTTATGGCGTTTGATGTCGAAACCGGGGCCATTGATTTTGTACAAGAAACGTTACAGGCTACCAAAACCGTGCAACAGGAAAGATTATTAAAAGTCAGTTTACATGCCGGGCCTGCTTATGTGGAAGCACTGGCCCATGAAGAAAATCATGTGAAAGATGGGGAGGCCCTTACTTTATTACGCAGTATCAGTCAGCTTACCCCAAAGGGCAGCGTTTGTGCCAGCGATACGTTTGCCTCCTTACTCGCACTGAATCCAATAAAATTTAAACTGGATTATGCAGGAATCCTCACGTATCCTGACGCGCCCCGAAACTGCGGAGTGTATACCGTTGCGTTTAAGCCATAACGTGCTGAATGGCCAGGGTTCGACAAGCTGCAAAACCGCGTTTTAGCTAAACCTTAAATTGCCCAGATAAACCTTTTTTCTACCTTAATTATAATCATGAATAGTTCTATATTTGAAGTTGTCTGAATGGGATTATGCCTTCATTGATACCGGGATTTGAGTACGACATTTTTATTAGTTATCGCCAAAAGGATAACCGGGGTGAGCAATGGGTTACCAATTTTGTTGAATCCCTTAAACTCGAGTTGGAATCGACTTTTAAAGAAGACCTTTCCATTTATTTCGATGAAAACCCACACGATGGCCTGTTGGAGACACATGATGTGGATAAGAGTCTGGAAGGCAAATTAAAATGCCTGGTTTTGATTATTGTTCTTTCGCGCACGTATTGCGACCCCAACAGTTTTGCCTGGCAGCAAGAGTTTTGCGTGTTCAACCGGTTGGCCAAAGCAGATGCTTTCGGCCGCGATATCAAATTGCGCAGCGGCAACGTGGGCAGCCGGGTGTTGCCCATTATGATTCATGATCTTGATCCGGAGGACCGGGATCTGGTAGAAGGAGAACTTCAGTCCAAGATACGCGCAGTAGATTTTATCTTCCGGTCGCCTGGCGTTAATCGCCCTTTGCGTATGGATGACAAGCGTGAAGAGAGCATCAACCGGTTATTCTACCGCGACCAGATCAACAAAGTGGCGAATGCCATTAAGGAGATTACCGACAGCATGCGGTTTCCGGACCGCGTTCAGAAAAATTATATGCCCAGTGTATTTGATGAGGATGCCAGCTACGCAGCACCGGCTTCTGAAAAAGAATCGGCTCCGGACAAGGATGTGGGCGACAATTCTATTGCAGTGCTGCCATTTGTGAGCTTGGCGCAGGATGCTTCGCAGGAATATTTTGCGGATGGCATTACAGAAAATATACTGATTCAATTGGCGAGTCTTAAAAACCTCAGGGTTATTTCGCGTACGTCCGTGATGCGGTATAAGAAAAGCACCAAGATGGCCCCCGAGATTGCAGAAGAGTTGGGTGTTAAGTATATTCTGGAGGGTAGCGCACAAGCCCACGGCAATAAAGTCAGGATTAATGTTCAGTTGATTGATGCGCACAAGGATGATCATATCTGGTCGAAAGTATTTGTGGAAAATATGGACGACATCTTTGCCATACAAGCCAGCGTTGCCGAGGTTGTAGCACGGGAGCTAAAGTCTTCTTTGGATGTGCAAACCGATGAAAAGCTCAAGGAGGTGCCCACCAAAAACCTGGAGGCTTATGATTTATTTCTCAAAGGTCGTCACGCGTTTAACCAGTGGAGTGTTGCCGGGTACAAAACGGCTTCTGAATATTTCAAACAAGCGTTAGAGAAAGACCCCGATTTCAAACAGGCTTATTCATACCTGGCCAGTTCGTATTCAGCCCGCATGTCGTGGAATGGCGATCTGTCGCCCGATGAAGCACTGAAGCAGATTGACCAATACCTGGAAGAAGCCTGGAGACGCGGGCCAACCGATAACGATTACCTGACCAAGGCATTTGTCGAGTTTTTTATTCATAAGGATTTTATGGCTTCCGAACAATTGCTGCTTAAAGCAATGGACATAAGCCCGAATAATGCCACCGTTATTTACACCTACAGTTATTTGTTGAGCATGATGGGCAAAGCCAACGAGGCGATGGGTATGGTGAACAAGGGAGCCAAGATAGAGCCGCACAGCGTAGCCTATTTTAACTATCAGGGTATTTGCCTGTATTTGATGGGGCGTTACGATGAAGCGATAGCCATCTGGCATGAGGCCTTGCGTTTATTTCCGCAGGTTATCCGGTTTTACGACCACCTGGCCAGGGTCTATCTTACAACCGGGCAGCATGAGAAGGTTGTGGACATTGTTAACC